>JBGSJD010000433.1:0-9308 GCA_041742195.1 Hyphomicrobiaceae bacterium | reverse complement strand
CCACGCTCTGGATCGGGGCGCGCGTGCGCTGAGCGGCGGCGACCATCTCGACGATGCGGGCGAGCATCGTGTCGGCTCCGACGCGCTCGACGGCCATGACGAGACTGCCGCTGCGGTTGATCGTGCCGCCGGTCAGACGATCACCCGGCTCCTTGGCCGCCGGCAGTGGCTCGCCGGTCACGAGTGCCTCGTCGACGTCGGAGCGGCCGTCCTCGATCGTCCCGTCCACGGGGATGGCCTCACCCGGACGGATGCGCACGCGATCTCCCAGCTGAAGCATCGCGACTGGAACGTCCTCTTCCTCGCCGCTCGCCGCGATGCGCCGCGCCGACTTCGGCGCCAGATCCATGAGCGCGCGGAGCGCCGCCCCGGTCCGCTCGCGCGCCTTGAGTTCGAGCACCTGTCCGCAGAGGACCAGAACGATGATGACGGCCGCCGCCTCGAAGTAGACGCCGACGGTACCGCCATGCGTCCGCAGTTCGACCGGAAACAGGCCGGGCGCCAGCACCGCGACCACGCTGTAGAGAAATGCCGTCGTGACGCCGATGGCGATCAGCGTCCACATGTTGGGGCTGCGATTGCGCAGCGATGCGATCCCGCGCTCGAGGAACGGGAGCCCCGACCACAGGACGACAGGCGTGGCGAGAGCCAGCTCGAGCCACTGCGAGACGCGCTGCGCGATCCAGTCGTGCAGGGGGAACCCCACGTGCGGCGCCATCGCGATGATCACCAGAGGCACGGTGAAGACCAGACCGACGCGGAGCCGCTGCCAGAAATCGACCAACTCGGGGTTGGGACCCGCATCGGCCGGCGGGAGCCCCATCGGCTCGAGAGCCATGCCGCATTTCGGACAGGTGCCGGGGCCGATCTGGACGATCTCGGCGTCCATCGGGCAGGTGTATGTGGTGCCTGCCGGGACGGAGCCTGCCTCAGCCTCGGCAGCCTTCGCCTTGGCGTCGGGATCGAGGAACCTCAGGGGCTCGGCCGCGAACCGCGTCATGCAGCGCGGATTGCAGAAATAGTAAGTTTCACCGGCGTGCTCGTGCGTGTGCTTCGCCGTCGCTACGTCCACCGACATGCCGCAGACCGGGTCGATCGCCGTACCTGCCGGCGGCCGCGTGACCGGATCGCTTCCGACATGTTGTGATCGACTTTCGGCCATGGCTTGCGTCCTGCGATGAGCGCGCACCGCGCGCCGATGCCCTTTGGGCTCGGATACCGTATGGGGGTATCAGATACTTGACCGATATACCCACGTGGGGTATTCGTCAAGCATGCAGGACGAGACCAAAGCGCAATGCCTGAAGCGACTGTCCCGGATCGAAGGGCAAGTGCGGGGCGTGGCTCGCATGATCGACGAGGATCGCTACTGCATCGACGTGATCACGCAGATCGCGGCCGTTCGTGCTGCGCTCGGCAGGGTCGAAGAGCAGCTGCTCGAAGCCCATGTCGCGCATTGCGTGGAGCATGCGATCCGGTCGGGTGACCAGGAGGAGCGGCGGCAGAAGGTGGCCGAGCTTCTCGACGTGCTGCGCCGATCGGGGCGCTGAGCATCGCCGCCCGTTCAGCGGCGCGGGTTCAACATCAATGCGAGCGTGCTCGACAGGGCCTCGATGCGCTCCACCTTGACCAGAGCCGCCCGCCGTTGAGGCGCCGCCCCGGTTTGCAGAAGACCGCCGACCTCTTCGGCGAGCGCCCTGATCTCAACGATGATCTCCATGCTCGCGCTCAAGTTGGTTGTCCTGACTCTGTGGGGGCGCGCACGCGGCATGCACCGCCCGACGCCTGCTCGCGTCACGTCGTGTGGCGACGGACGACCGGGCCAGCCCGCTACGCATGGCGTCCGGGGCTTAACTCTGGCGCGACAACGCGAATTCCTTGACGACGCGCTCGACCGCTTCGTTCGTGCACTTCACGCGGTACTGGGGTTGCCCATCCTCGGCCGGCAAAAGGCGCAGAATTTTGCAGAACTGCGCGCCGAGCCCCGACCCGCCACGTCGATCGAAAAGCTTGAGTGTCTGACCCACCTTGTATTTGTGCACCGACATTTTTGCTTCCCGCTCAGTTGATTGGAGCACCCGCGCCTCGCCGTCGCCCGGCCACCGCCTCGTCAATCCATCAGGCCGAGTGAAAAACCCAGGAAAAACGGCGAGATTGCCTGCGCGCATCGCGATCGAGCCGGCGCCCGAGGCCACGCCCATCGCCGCCAGCGCGTCGCCGTTGCGATTTTCTGGCGCCAAAAGTTGTTACTTTTCAATACCTCGCACGCCCCTCCCTGCGAGTCAATTTCAATCTCCTGCACCACATAATTCGGGCGCATTTCTGCGATGCGGGTTTTCGATCATTCTTCGCTCTCTGCGAGAGACACCGCGACATGATTTCCAGACTTTCCGGAATCCAAAAACGTGACTTGCATTTCAACGGATGTACCGTTACCCAAGGCGCAGCTACCCGGTCCGCAAGGGAACGGGAAATCGACCTTGGTTGAGACTCGCGCCGTTACGGCACAATGACTTTTCCAAATGCATCGATGTGACTTCGGGCGAGCGCGCCCCGAAGCCGATCAGCTAAAAATGCGCACGGAAAAGGACATCAAATGAGAATCCCAGGCGTCGTCAAATTCTTCAATTCGGCCAAGGGCTTCGGCTTCATCGCTCCCGCCAACGGCGACAAGGACGTGTTCGTCCACGCCAGCGCGCTCGAGCAGGCCGGCATCCACTTCCTCAAGGAAGGCGACAAGGTCTCCTTCGAGCTCGAGGATGATCGCAAGGGCCGCGGCAAGCAGGCCGGCAAGATCGAGATGATCTGATACCGCGATCGTTTTCGCGACCACACGCATGCCGATCGCCGCCGGACTCGTTCCGGCGGCGATTGGTCTATTTATGCCCCAAGATCCGGAGCCGTTCATGACCGCAGCACTCGAACTCAACCGCACGATGCGGGGAACGAAGCGAAGCTGCGCGGCATGTTCATCGCGCTACTATGATCTCGCACGCGATCCGGCCGTTTGCCCGATGTGCGGGAACAGCGTCAGTCAAGCCTCGCTCATCGTTCCGGTCGCGACGGCCACCTACGGCTCGCATCGCGGCCAGTCCTGGCGGAGCGCGAAAGTGGCGCCGAAGCACGAGATCGTCGCCGACGACGAAGTGGTCGTCGAGGACAAGGAAGAGGCCACCGTGGAAGCCGACGACGATACGCTCCTCGAGGAAGAGGTGGTCGACGAGAGCGTCGACGACCTGCTGACACCGAGCGAACCGCTCACGCCCGACGAGTAAGGTGCCAAGGCGGGCCAATTGCCCGCGCGATCGTCGTAGCCGCACTGGACCGCCGAAAAGCGGCGACCATTCGAGGTCATATGAGCTGGAAGCAGAAGACACCCGACGACAACGAATTCGGCAAGCGGGAATCGCCCAAGCGCGTCGAGATGCCGAAGCGCGGGCTGCCGCTGCTCGAGCGGCTAAAGCGATTGCTCGGACACGGCACGCCGCAGCGCAAGCCGCCGAAGGGGCCGAACAAGCCGCAGCGCTGAGGCGGACCCTGTCGGCGGTAAAGCCGGCAGCACAGGGCAGGATCGCGACCGACGCCGGGCCGGCACGCCGTCGCATGTTGTCAGCGGTGGGCCACGGCGAGTTCCGTGAACTCCGCAACCTCGGGCCAGAACACTTTGGCCTGGCGCGACACGTCCGACGCGACACCGGTGGTCAGGAGCCGGATCCGGGGCTGGCTCGCATCTGATGTCGCCGCGTAGGCCGGATGGCGCACCAGATAATCTTCCAGGCTGTCAGCGACGAGGTCCGGCTGCGACAGCAGTCGCGTGAACGACGGCAGGTGACGCCGGAACATCTCCTCCACCAGCGGATAGTGCGTGCAGCCGAGAATGGCGCGATGCGGTGGTTCGCCGCCGGTCTGGCGCAGGAGGTCCGCAACGCACGCGCCGACGATCCGATCGAGATCTTCCGGATCACGCGCCGCCTCGATGGCCCCCGCCAGATCCGGACAGGCCTGCTGCACCACACGGATGCGCGGGCAGCGCTTCGATATTTCCTCAGGGAACACTCCGGAGGCGATCGTCCGCGTGGTCCCGAACACCGCGATGACGTCGCTGTTGTACTTCTGAGGATACTGCGGCGTCGTCACCCCCCAAGGGGTCTGGGTTGCCGCCTCGACAGTGGGCGCGACGATGCCGAGGATATTGTGCGTACCGCTGAATTGCGAGGCCGGCAGCCACTCCCGCTGCAATGGGCGCGCTGCGACGCAGGTGGCCGTATTGCACGCCAGCAGGACGAGGCGGCAACCGAGGGCGAACAGCGCCTCGCAGCCTTCGCGAACGAAATGCACGATCTCGTGCGACGGGCGGTCGCCATAGGGGACGTGCGCGTGATCGCCCAGGTAGACGAACTGCTGGTCGGGGAAACGGCGGGCCAGTGCACGCAGCACCGTCATTCCGCCGTGGCCAGAGTCGAATGCGCCGATCATGTCCGTTCCGATCTGCGGTTGCCGCGAGCAATACGCAAACGGAGCGCCAACGCCGCCCACTCGAACTGACCCGGTGTCACGCGGCCGAACGCCGGCCGAACCGACGCCCCGATTATTCGGCCGCCTGAGGCGGCGAACCGTGGGCCTGTGCCTCCTGCTCCTTCAGCATCTCGAGCGAGGGCATGGAAACGGCGTTGTAGCCGCAGTCGACGTAGTGGATCTCACCCGTCACCGCGCCCGACAGGTCCGAGAGCAGGTAGAGGGCGGCACCGCCGACCTCGTCCAGCGTCGGCGTCCGCTTCATCGGCGAGGTATCGCCCTGGTAGTTGAAGATGATCCGGGCATCCGAGATCCCGGCGCCGGCCAATGTGCGCATGGGACCCGCCGACAATGCGTTGACGCGGATGCCCTGGCCGCCGAAATCGGCGGCGAGATAACGCACCGACGCCTCGAGGGCTGCCTTGGCGACACCCATGACGTTGTAGGACGGCACGACACGCTGCGAGCCACCGTAGGTCAGGGTCAGCATCGAGCCGCCGTTCTTCATCAACGGAGCGGCGCGCTTCGCGATCTCGGTGAACGAGAAGCACGAGATGACCATGGTATTGGAGAAGTTCTCGCGCGACGTGTCGGAATAGCGACCCTGCAGTTCGCGGCGGTCAGAGAAGGCAAGTGCGTGCACGATGAAGTCGAGGCCGCCCCACTTCTTCTCGATCTCTTCGAATGCGGCGTCGACCGATGCGAGATCGGCCACATCGCACGATACGATGACGTCGGACCCGACGGATTCAGCGAGCGGCACGGCGCGCCGGCCGAACTGCTCACCCTGATAGGTGAACGCCAATTTGGCGCCGTGATTAGCACACGCCTTGGCGATGCCCCACGCGATCGACCGCTCGTTCGCGACGCCCATCACCAGTCCGCGCTTGCCTGCGAGGAGTGGCCCTGGCTGCGTGATGTCTTTCTGCGTCATGAGCGTACCCGATCTGCCTCGTTCCTGACGTCCAATTCCCGATAGCCAAGCCGTTCCCGGCCCCTCGGCCCTAATCCCGGCCCATTTGCCCTTACCCCAAAGCTCCATGAACCCGCGACCCTCTCGGCATCAATGCCGGCCAAGTCGCGCAAAGCTCCGATGAGCCTCCGGCCTCAGCCGTCGCGACGGAAGACGAGGGTTGCATTTGTTCCGCCGAAACCGAAGCTGTTCGAGAGCACACAGTTAAGCTGGCGATCGATCCGTTGTCGGGCGATCGGCACGTCGGCGAAGGCCGGGTCGATCTCGTCGATGTTGGCGCTGGCGGCGACGAAGCCGTTGCCCATCATCAGCAGCGAGAAGATCGCCTCCTGGACGCCGATGGCGCCAAGTGAATGACCTGTAAGGGATTTTGTCGACGAGATCGCCGGAATCCGGCCGCCGAACACGGTCCGGATGGCGTCGATCTCCTTGAGATCGCCGACCGGCGTGCCAGTGCCATGGGGATTGATGTAATCGATCTCTCCGCCCACGCCCTTTCCGTCGAATCCGGCGAGCGCCTGCTGCATGCAGCGCACCGCGCCTTCACCCGAGGGCGCGACCATGTCGAAGCCGTCGGACGTCGCGCCGTAGCCTACGACTTCACCATAAATCCGGGCGCCGCGGGCCTTCGCGCGCTCGCGCTCCTCGAGCACGAGGACGCCTGCCCCACCGGCGATGACGAAGCCGTCGCGATCCTTGTCATAGGCCCGGCTGGCGCGCGTCGGGGTCTCATTGAAGCGGGACGACATGGCGCCCATGGCGTCGAACAACCCGGAGAGCGTCCAGTCGAGTTCCTCACAGCCGCCCGCGAACATGACGTCCTGCTTGCCCCACTGGATCAGCTCGGTCGCGTTGCCGATGCAATGAGCCGATGTGGCGCAGGCCGACGAGATCGAGTAGTTCGTACCGCGCACCTGGAACGCCGTCGCGAGAACGCCGGACGGGCCGGAGCACATGGCTTTCGGCACCTCGAACGGTCCGATCCGCTTCGGTGACTTGTTGGCGCGAGTGGTGTCCGCAGCGGCCACGATGGCCGTCGTCGACGGACCGCCCGAGCCCATGATGATGCCGGTCCGTTCATTCGAGACGTCGGACGGCTCGAGATTGGCATCCCGGATCGCCTGCTCCATGGCGACATAGTTCCAGCCCATGCCCGCGTTCATGAAGCGCTTCGCCTTGCGCGGAACCGCCGTCTCCCAGTCGAGCTGGGGCGCACCGTGAACCTGGCAACGAAAACCCAGCTCCACGTAGGGCTCGGCCCGGCTGATACCGGAACGACCTTCGCGCAGCGAAGCGAGGGCCTCCTGCGTGTTATTGCCTATGGACGCCACGACGCCCATGCCGGTGACAACGACGCGTCTCATCTCCTCGCACCCCTGCAGATTGTCCGATCCATCCACGCCCTGCCGCGACGGAACGTCTCAACGACTCCTGGCAGCAGGCGCCCCGCGCTACTGCCAGTCGGTTGTTACCCTCGACAGTGACCGCTTGTCAGCCGGCTTCCGCCGTCGGACCCGCTCCAGCGTCGAACAGCCCCACTTTCATGTCCGTCGCGGTGAAGATCGTGACGCCATCGGCTTTCACGGAGCCATCGGCGATCGCCAGCTTCAGACGACGGAGAATGACACGCTTCAGGTCGACGACATACTCGACTTTCTGGACTGTCGGCAGAACCATGCCCGTGAACTTCACCTCGCCGGCGCCCAGCGCGCGGCCACGACCGGGCGCGCCCATCCAGCCGAGGAAGAAGCCCGTCAGCTGCCACAATGCGTCGAGCCCAAGGCATCCCGGCATGACGGGATCACCCTTGAAGTGACAGGCGAAAAACCAATCGCAGGCCGGATTGCCAGCCACCTTAAGCTCGGCGACGATCTGACCCTTGCCGTGCGCGCCGCCCTGATCCGAGATGGTCGCGATGCGATCGAACATCAGCATGGGCGGCAGTGGCAGCTGCGCGTTGCCGGGGCCGAACATCTCGCCCCGACCACAGCTCAGAAGATCCTCGTATTCGAAACTGCCGCGTCGCTCAGCCATTCCCCGCTCCCGCCCGGATCGCAAAGCCTCCGGAGCCCTCGTGCCTCGAATCGACGACGATGCCATCCCCCTTGGACAACGGATCGCGCCGTACAGATGCGTTGGTAACACACCCAAGTGGTGTCAAAAAGACGTCAAACTCCCGCCGACGACGCCCCTCGGAACGAGTTGCCACTTGATCTCAACGACCGTATTATAGCAGCCTTGTCAATGACCGACGCGCGGCGCGAATCATTCGATCGATCGTGCCGTGGTCGGGTTGGTCGCGGCCTGATGCCTCGCCAAATGCATGCGGAGTGAGAGTGTGGACTGCTCGTCGCACAACGTGATGACCGATGCAGAGATCCGGACGATGCTTGCCGACGCTGGCCTCAGGCCGACGCGTCAGCGCATCCTTCTGGCCACGCTGCTGTTCGGCAAGGGCGACCGGCACGTCACGGCCGAGACCTTGCACGCCGAGGTCGCCGCCGTGGGCGAACATGTGTCGCTGGCGACGGTCTACAATTCGCTGCACCAGTTCAAGGACGCCGGGCTCCTGCGCGAGCTCGCGATCGAGGGCACCAAGGCTCACTTCGACACCAACACGTCGAACCACAATCACTTCTACCTCGAGCACGAGGGCAAGTTGATGGACATCGACGGGGTGCGGGTGGATGGCGTCCCCCAGCCGCCCGAGGGCATGCGCGTCAGCCACATCGACGTCGTCATCCGGCTCGTGAAGGCCTGATCACCTGGCGGCGAAGCTGTCCGCACCCAACTCACCACGCCTTTTCGTGCGGCACGTCCTCGTGCCGGCGTTCGCCTTGCCTTGCGCATCGCCCGGCCCCTAGCCCAACCCGGTGGCGTCGTGGCAGTGTGAGGATCTGATCAGCCAAAGCCGCCTCGCCTCAAGATGGCGGACAGCCGGGAAGGACACCCCATGCTCGAAGCCTATATCTACGACGGTCTGCGGACGCCATTCGGTCGGCAGGACGGCGCGCTCTCCCGCGTCAGGCCGGACGACATGCTCGGCGACGTCATCAAGGCTGTGGTCACCCGCGCCGGTTTCGCGCCGGAGTCGATCGACGATGTGAACGTCGGCTGCGTCAGCCAGGCGGGCGAGGACAGCCGCAACGTCGGCCGCCATGCCATGCTGCGGGCGGGTCTGCCGATCGAGGTGCCCGCCAACACGATCAACCGTCTGTGTGGATCGGGCATGAACGCCATGATCACCGCAGCGCACGCGATCACGTGCGGCGAGGCCGACGTGATCGTGGCCGGTGGCGTCGAGAGCATGACGCGGGCGCCGTTCGTCGTCGGACGCACCGAGGGCGCATTCCCGAAGCGGATCGAATCCTATGTCGCGTCGCTCGGCGCGCGGTTCCCGAACCCCAAGATCGAGGGTGAGTTCGGCGCCGATACGATGCCGCAGACCGCCGACAACCTGGCACGCGAGTTCCAGCTGACGCGCGAAGCGTGTGACGTGTTCGCGCTCGCCTCGCAGCAGAAGTATCAGGCGGCGGCCACGGCCGGCTTCTTCAAGGACGAGTTGATGCCGGTGTCGGTGCCGGCCGCCAAGAAGGGGCAGCCCGACGGCGTCGTCGACGTGGACGAGCATCCACGTGCCGAGACCACGATGGAAGGCCTCGCCAAGCTCAGGGCGCTGTTCAAGGACGGCGTCACGACGGCTGGCAATGCCTCGGGGATCAACGACGGCGCGGCGGCGCTGGTCATGGCCAGCCGGGATGCCGGCGACAAGGCCGGCGTGAAGCCGCGGGCCCGCATCATCGCGACGGCGGTGGCCGGG
>JBGSJD010000432.1:0-3170 GCA_041742195.1 Hyphomicrobiaceae bacterium | reverse complement strand
TCGGTGACAGCGACGCCGACCGCCTCCCGATCATCGACGCGCTCATCGACCGCGCCGCCATCGCCTGCTGCGCTGAAGCCGTGGGCGCCATGGCTGCCGCGACCGACATCACCGTCGAATACCTGAAGACGCGGCAGCAGTTCGGCCAGCCGCTGTCGAAGTTCCAGGTGCTCCAGCACCGCCTCGTCGACATGAGCGTCTCGACCGAGGAAGCCCGCGCCATCGTCCACGCCGCACTGCAGGCGATCGACGACGGCTCGGCCGATGCCGCTCGCCTCGTCGCCATGGCCAAGGTGAAAACGGCCCAGACCGGCCGCTTCGTCGGCAGCCAGGCCATCCAGCTTCATGGCGGCATGGGCATGACGGACGAACTGGTCGTCGGCCACTACTACAAGCGCATCACCATGTGCGAGTCGCTCTTCGGCGACGCCGAATGGTACCTGAAGCGGGTCGGCAAGCTGCGCGACGCGGCCTGAACGACCCCCGAAGGCTCACCCGAAACACGAAAGCGGCCGCCCCAAACGGAGCGGCCGCTTCGCATTTCAGGACGGCGCCAACGCGTCACGCGACCACGAACACTGGCAGCGTCAGATCCTTGGTCGCCGCCTCGAAGGCGATCCTCACCGGCAGCCCGACCTTGAGCACGCTGGCGTCGGCGCCCTTGAGCTGCGCCTGCATCCGCACACCCTCCACGAGATCGACCGTGACGAGGATATAGGGCAGCTCCCCCTTGAAGCCCGGATGGAACGCGTGATGCGAGATCGTCCAGGAGTGGACCGTTCCCGTGCCCTTCGCTTCGGTCCAGCGATGCTCCATCGAATAGCAGGCCGGGCACACGGGACGCGGATAGTGGCGGATCGTTCCGCAGTCCGAGCACGTCTGCAGGAGCAGCTTGCCCTGCCTCATGCCATCCCAGTAGGCCTGCGTATCAGCCGTCGGATCGGGCGTCGGCTTGCCGTAGTCAAAGGCGTTCATGAATTCCTCCTTCAGGCCCGCGCGCAGATGGCGATCGAACCGTCGCCCATGTCGCCATAGCCGGTGACGAGACCGATCCGGGCGTCGGTGACCTGCGCCTGTCCCGCCTCGCCGCGCAATTGCCGGGCGAGTTCGACCACATGATTGAAGCCGGCCATGTGCGCCTGCGAAAGAAGCCCGCCGTGCGTATTGATCGGCAGCTTCCCGCCGAGGCGGATGGCGCCGGACTGGACGAACGCGCCGCCTTCGCCCTTCTTGCAGAAGCCCATGTCCTCGAGCTGGCAGAGGACGATGTAGGTGAAGCAGTCGTAGACCTCGGCGACGTCGATGTCGTCGTGCGTCACGCCAGCCATGGCGAACGCCTTCGGCGCCGCCTTGGCGAGCCCGAGCCGCGTCAAGTCCGGCCGCTGCGTGATCGCCGACGGCGAGTCCGGATGCCCCTCGGCCACGCCGAGCACCTGGATCACCGGCTTGGCACAGTCCTTGGCCCGCTCCATCGAGGACACGATGAACGCGCACGCGCCGTCGCTCTCGAGGCTGCAATCATAGAGCCGCAGCGGATCGGAGATCATGCGCGACGCCTGATGGTCCTCGATCGAGAGCGGCTTCGTCATCATGGCGTTGCCGTTGAGGATGGCGTTGTGCCGGGTCGAGACGGCGATCTCGGCCAGTTGCCGGCTTGTGGTGCCGTAGAGTTCCATGTGCCGCCGGGCCATGGGTGCATAGAGCTGCGCCGGCGCGATGGCCCCGAGCGGCATCTCGAACTCGCCGATCAGCCGGAACTGCGGCATCTCGCGAACCCGGCTGCCGATGCGCCCGCCCGCCCCCGAAGAGCCGTTACGGCTGATCGGAATGAGCACATGGTTGCAGATGCCGGCGGCGACAGCGGCCGCCGCGCACTGGATCGAGGACACCGCGCTGGCGCCGCCGAGTGGCGTGACGGCCGAGAACCGGAGATCGGCGATCCCGAAATTGGTGATGTAGTCCTCGGCGACGACGGCCATGCTGCCGTAGGCGATGATGCCGTCGATATCCTTCGGATCGAGGCCGGCGTCGCGCACGGCCGCAAGCGACGCTTCCATCTGGAGCGTCGTCACGCTCTTTCCCGATTGGCGCGAGTAGCGGGTATCACCCACCCCCGTGATCGCCGCCTTGCCCTTGAGCGACATGACCAGACCTCCCTGCGTCTCGATGCGTGGTTCGAGACGAGGGTGGCGCAACGCCGCGTGGAGGGCAACTATCTACCTTGGGCAAGGCGGCGCGAGCTGCAGAGCCGTCTGGCCGGCGTCCGCGTGTTGCAGCGCGTCCGCGCTCAGGTCTCTTCTTCCTCGCCGTCCGCGCCGCCGATGATGCCTGTCACATCGCCGCCGGCGTCCTCCTCCTCCTCGAGGAAGGTGTCGTCCTCGGCATCCGCGATCGGCTCTTCCACGCCCTCGACATCGACGAGCGCATCCTCGGCCTCGGCCTCCGGCGCGTCGGGAACGCCGACGGCTGGCACCACTTCGGGTTTGCGCACGGCGCGCCGCTGCGCCTCGTCCTTGTCGGATATGACCGGTCCACGTGCGATGACGTAGGCCGAGCCGCAGATGGGACAGTGGATCGGGTCGCGAGCCAGGTCGTAGAATCGAGCACCGCAACTGCCGTTCTGACAGGTTCGCTTGGTGCCACGAGCCGCTTTGTCTGCCATGACAAACCTCGATGGCGTTGATCGAAAAGTGGCGTGCTATCGCATACGCCGATTGCCCATGTCAAAAGACAAAACACCGGCCTTCCTGCGGCCGTGCGCGCACGCATCTGCGGTCGGCCGCTAGCGCCACCGGAGCTGGCATCGGCGGCCGTTGACAGGACCGGCGACGGCCGTGTCTATGGGACCCGACCGCGAAGCCAGATCGCCCTGCCGGAGCCCGTCGCACCGTGAGCCAGTCCCTTCCGAAGCCGCTTGTCGCCCACCGTTCCGGCCCTCTCGTCGGCCGCGTCCGCGTGCCAGGCGACAAATCGATCTCGCACCGTGCCTTGATGTTCGGTGCGCTCGCGACGGGCGTGACACGGATCACGGGGCTGCTGGAGGCCGAGGACGTGCTGAACACGGCCCGCGTCGTCGAAGCGCTCGGCTGTGGCGTCACGCGGGTCGGCGACATGTTCGAAGTCAGGGGACGCGGTGTCGGCGGCCTGACCCAGCCCCGCGCCGATCTGGA
>JBGSJD010000431.1:0-5443 GCA_041742195.1 Hyphomicrobiaceae bacterium | reverse complement strand
AGGCGTCGGCGCGACTGTCGAAGCGGGCGCCGATGTACTCCTCGGCGACGGCGTTGGCGATTCTCGCGGCCAGATCGCGGTCGGGCGAGGTGGCGGACACGTCGACGACGTAGGTGTTCGGCTGGCGCGAGATGCGGACGGCCTTCTGGACCTGGAAGAGTGCGGTCTGCTCCGGCGTCATGCCGGTATCGGTGCGGCCGAGCATCGCCTTCACGCTCTCGCGGAGATTGCCGAGGGCGTTGCTCAGCGCGCCGAGGACAGGGATCGAGCCTGCCGAGGCGGGGCTCGGGGCGCGCGCTGCGTCAGCGAGGCCCAGCCGGTTCGCGACGCGCTGCAGGACGAGATCGGACGCCATGATCCGCATCTCGCTCTCGATGATCGAGACGCTGAGGTCGGGCTCGCGGGCCTGGGGCGCGATGTCCTTTTCGAGGACCTTCAGGCCGCGGGGATCGATGAGAATCTGGGCGCTCGAGGTGAACGAGCGGGGCATGGCGAGGCCGGCGGAGGCCGCGAGGAGGGTTGCCAACAACGCGCAGGCGGCGATCACACCCTTGCGACGCCACAGGGCCGCCAGCAGAGCGCGAGGGCGGATCGTCAGTGCCGGCGTCTGGGCACCGGCCGGCATCCGGCGCGGGGGGCCATCGGTGCGGGTACTCATGTCCATGTCGTCACTCGTCTACTCTGACGGCTGCGGAGACCGCGGCGCGGCTCGCTGGATCGTCTACGTCGCGACGCAAGTTGCCCCCGACGGAAGGATCGGGGTGGCGGTCGTCTCGCAGGCCAGTCTTCCAAGCTTCGTGCCATGCCCGACTGTCCCACCCGGGGGCAATCGTTGGCTGCTTATAAACAATTATGAAGCCCACCGACAAACAGGGTCACGACATGGTTTCGATCGGGGCCGGACGTGCTGCCGCACGGCACGAACCTTGCTGAGCCGCCTCGAGACTGGTTCCAGGCGACCCGGCGGAGGCGCGACGTCACGGTTTGGTTACCGGACCGTTTCCAAACGTGCCGGACCTGCGTATACAGTCGTGCGCGTGAGGATGGTCCGTGCCGATACGGTGGCGGATCGGGATCGAGTGAGGTTTGCGTAAATGGCACAGTCGCAGGCGATGAGCCGCATCGAGATTCTCGGCGTGCCTGTTTCCGTCGTCGACGGCGCGGGCGCGATCGAGGTGATCGGCCGGTGGGTCCGCGAACGGCGTGGCAAACGGGGCCAGGGGCGCTACGTGTGCGCCTGCGATGTGCATTCGGTCATGCGGGCCCGCGAGGACGCCGCTCACATGCGTGCCCTGCAGCGGGCCGACATGATCGTCGCCGACGGGACGCCGCTCGTGTGGGTCAGCCGTCTCCGGGGTGAAAAGCACATCCAGCGCGTGCCGGGGCCGGACCTGCTCGCCGAGATCTGCGAGCGCTCGGTTAGCGAGGGCTGGTCGCACTATTTCTACGGCGGGGCTGAGGGCGTGGCGGGCACGCTCGCCCAGAAGCTCGCCGAGCGCTATCCGGGGCTCAATGTCGCCGGCACCGAATGTCCGCCATTCCGGCCGCTGACGGATGCCGAGAAGGAGCGCGACATCGCGCGCATCAATGCCTCGGGTGCGGACATCATCTGGGTCGGGCTCGGTTGTCCGAAGCAGGAGATCTGGATGCTCGACAATCACGACCGGCTCGAGGGCCGGGTGGTGATCGGGGTCGGCGCGGCGTTCGATTTCCATACCGGCCGGATCGAGCGGGCGCCGCTCTGGATGCGCGAGCGCGGCCTCGAGTGGCTGCACCGGCTGATGTCGGAGCCGAAGCGCCTGTGGCGGCGCTATCTGATCATGGCGCCGCGCTTCGTGGTGCTGAGCCTCGCGGAAGCAGCAGGCGACGTGGGCCGGCGCATGATGAGTGCGCGGGCGGCGCGCTGAGGCCTCGGCCGTCCCGTTTTTTCGTTGTTCGCCGCGCTCTCGCGTGACAGCCTCGTCGTGGGGCGCAGGCCCTGTCGGCGATGCCGATGTGTCCTGCTGCCGGCGGCACGAGGGAGCGCGCGCATGAAGACCATCGCCATCGGCGACGTGACGATCACCAGCCTCATCGAGCGGGACGGCGCGTGGCGCAAGCCCGGCGACATGTTCCCGGACTTCGACCCGGAGGTCGGCCGGCGTCATCTCGCGACGCTCGATCCGGAGGTCTATGACCATGCCACGGGCAAGATGGTCATCACGTACCAGACGTTCGTGGTGCGCACGCCACGGCACACCGTGCTGATCGATACCTGCACGGGCGAGCACAAGGGCTACGCCGCGCCGTTCGATTTCGACACGCGGCCGTGGATGGCGAACTTCGAGGCCGCGGGGCTCCGCCTCGAGGAGATCACGCACGTCTTCTGCACGCATCTCCACATCGATCACACGGGCTGGAACACGGTGCTGCGCGACGGCCGCTGGGTGCCGACGTTTCCGAACGCGAAGTACGTCTTCCACAAGGACGAGTACGCGCACTGGGAGGCGGCCACCAAGGCCGGGCGCAATCCGCCGGGGAACGTCTGGAGCTACAACTGCCGGCCGATCGTGGAGGCGGGCCAGGCGCTGCTCGTCGACGATACGTACGAGCTCGACGAGACGTTCTCGCTGACGCCGACGCCCGGCCATTCGCCGTGCCACTGCTGCGTCAACATCCGCTCGAAAGGGCAGGAGGCCATCGTCACCGGCGACATGATGCATCATGCGCTGCAGGCCCGCGAGCCCGAGTGGTCGACGATCTTCGACACCGACCGGGTGCAGGCGGCGCACTCGCGGCGCACGTTCCTCGCCAACGTCTGCGACACGCCGGCGCTGATCCTGCCTATTCATTTCCCGAGCCCCACCGCCGGCCGCATCACGCCGCACGGCAACGGGTTCGATTTCAGGTATGTGCGGTAGGGGGGAAGGGTCGAGGGGCAGGTCTGCTTGGGTCACTTATGCGACTTCAGGCTACCCGTCCGCCAAACCCATGGCAGTCATTCTTGGGCTCGTCCCGAGGACCCATCGTGCAGCAGGTTCGGCGCGTCGGAGATTGACGCGAAGCTGTCCAGAGCAGGTGCAGGATGGGCGGCACAGCATCGAGATTTGGGACATCGACCGATCGCAAGGGCCGGCCCGATCGCGCGGCCATGGCCACGGCAAAGGCACCCCCGATAACGACCGCCACATACCGGACCATGGCGTGTCCGAGCAGAGCCTTCTACTTTCCTACTCAATCAGGGAGAGCCGGCATCGCCGGAGTTTCGGCTGCTATCCTGGAAAACACCGCCAACAGATCGCTCGCACTGGCGTTTTGGACAGTTCCATTGCGCACCTGCTCGGCTGTCCAAATCCATGGACGCGCGGGATCGTGGTGCATCTCCCAATTCTTGAATAGCCGGGCTTCGATGTCGCTGGACCAAAGCTCGACGATATCGACGTGACGATTGTCGCGCTGAATGCGGGCAAATGCGGCCGCCACGCGATCACGCGGCCCTTCTAGCAACTGGATGAACATGTCATGGCGCGAGATCAGTGCGCCGGTGATCCCATCGCGCTTATTGGCAGTCCGAGCGACGCTCAGAATATTGTTGAGCGTGAGTTCGTCATAGCCAAAGGGCTTCGACATGTAGATCAGCTGCATCTCGCGCATGGCACCCTCTTCCTGCGACAATCCAACAAGCATTGCACATCCACCAAAGCAACCAAGCAAAAATGCAGGCAGGGCGATGGGCGACCCTGTACGCCGTTATGTCGCGGGCGCAGGACAGATCCAATCGGATGCCAGAGCGTTCTGGCGGTAGGCAGGTGTTCTGGCTTCGGCTCTAGCGATTGGACGGGTGAATGCCTATCTCGTATGGCAATTTGAAGCACGACCTCTTTCGCATTCTGGCTTGGTCGATCTGTATGCCGGCGCTGGCCTGCTGGCCTTTCCTGTCGGCGATGCCAGGAGTCACGCTGATGGGTGGCGGGCTGAGCACGCTGCAATCGACGGTCAATGCGCTGTTGCTGATCACGGGCTTCTGGGCCATCGCTGCAGGATACTGCTTCTACCTGATCGTCCGTGTTGCGCCGGCGGCGATCGGGAAACGGTCCACTGGCGATCGCGGACTACTGCTCGGGGCTTATGCGGCGGTTTGGACGGGGATGTATATGATCGCCACTCTCGCGATGCGCTGAAGGCCGGACGCTGTCGAGACATGCTCTGGTGCCGCGCTCAATGCGTTACTCAGAACGGGTGCAGCGGGCGATTTTCTTAAAGAACGTACCATTTCCGCGAGCGTTCCCCTCCTGAACGTGGGCTTGGCCGATGACCGCTCCTGCCCCATCTCGACGGCAGGATACTGCTGCACGATGGGTTCTCGGGACTAGCCCGAGGATGACAGACGTGGGGTAAGGGGACTCCAGTGGCCGCTGATGACGGGTCCGGGCCGATCATCCACCCCGCGCCGCACCTTCAGACCATCCGCGTGTCCCTTGTACTTTTCCATATCTGCCTGAGATGATCGGTTGCCGCGTACCATCTCACCGGAGCCCACGCCCATGACCCTCGCCGCCACGCTCCCCACCCGCGCCGTCGGCAAGGCCGGCCTTGCCGTCACCGAGATCGGCTTCGGCGGGGCACCGATCGGCAACTTCCGCTTCCAGATCAGTGACGACGACGCGCACGCGGCCATGGCGGCGCTCTGGTCCGGCGGCGGCCGCTATTACGACACCTCGCCCTATTACGGCTATGGCCGGAGCGAGCTGCGTGTGGGGCGCTTCCTGCAGTCGGTGCCGGCGTCCGAGTACGTGCTCTCGACCAAGATCGGCCGGGTCATGCGCCCGCTGCGCGCGTCCGATGATACGACGGGCCTGCGCGTCGGCGGGCTGCCGATGTTCCCGCGCTACGACTACAGCTACGACGGCGTCATGCGCTCGCTCGAGCATTCGTATCTGCGCCTGGGCGTCTCCCGTATCGACATCGCCTTCATCCACGACGTCGACGCCTTCACGCACGGATCGGACGCCGGCGCCGAGCCCTACTTCAAGGCCGCCATGGAGGGCGCCTACAAGGCGCTCGACGAGTTGCGGCGCGCGGGCGACCTGAAAGCCATCGGCGCGGGCATCAACGACACGCGCTGGTGCCGCCGCTTCGTGGAGGCCGGCGACTTCGACTGCATCATGATGGCCGGCCAGTACACGCTGCTGACGCACACGCCCGAGACGCTCGACTTTATCGATCTTTGCCGCAAGCGGGGCGTCGGGCTGCTGCTTGCGGCTGTGTTCAACTCTGGCCTTCTGGCTCTCGGCTCGAAGTCGGCGTCGGCCACCTTCAACTACTTCCCGCCGCCGGCCGACGTCATGGCGCGCCTCGTCCGCATCGAGGAGATCGCGGCGGCTCATCAGGTGCCGCTGAACGCGGCCGCCATCCAGTTCGTCCTCGCCGAGCCGAGCGTGAAGTCGGCCGTCCTCGGCGCCAC
>JBGSJD010000430.1:0-2079 GCA_041742195.1 Hyphomicrobiaceae bacterium | reverse complement strand
GCCGGAGGCCAGCGCGGCGAGGCCGGGGATCGCCTTCGCGACGATGTCCGATCCGGCGACGGTGGCGTGGGTCACCATGGCGCCGATCCGCAGCACGCCGCCGTCGACGGCAAGCTCCTGCAGGCCTTCGACGCGACCGAGATCGACGAGATGGCCGGGCTCGGCGAGGCGCAGCTTCAGGGCGGGGATCAGCGTGTGGCCGCCCGCGAGAAGCTTGGCGCCCGGGTGGGCTGCAAGGGCGCTCGTCGCCTCGTTCAGCGACGCCGGCCGGTGATAGTCGAATGCGTACATGACTGTTCCTCCCTCACTCGGCCGCCTGACGGGGCATCTTCTGGATGGCGCGCCAGACGGCCTGGGGCGTCGCCGGCATGGCGATGTCCTCGTGACCGAGCGCGTTCGTGATGGCGTTCATCATGGCTGCCGGGGCCGCGATGGCTCCGGCCTCGCCGCAGCCCTTCACGCCCAGCGGATTGGACGGGCAGGGCGTGTTCGTCATGGCGACGTCGAAGGACGGCACGTCGGCGGCGCGCGGCATGCAGTAGTCCATGAAGCTCGCGGTTACGAGCTGGCCGTTGGCGTCGTAGCGGGCGCCCTCGAGCATGGCCTGCCCGACGCCCTGCGCGATGCCGCCGTGCACCTGACCCTCGACGATCATCGGATTGATGAGGATGCCGAAGTCGTCGACGGCGGTCCAGCGGTCGACGCGGGTGACGCCGGTCGCCTTGTCGATCTCGATCTCGGCGATATGCACACCCGACGGGAAGGTGAAGTTCTTCGGGTCGTAGAACGAGCCTTCCTTGAGGCCGGGCTCGATCTTCTCGCTGTCGAACTTGTGGGCGACGTAGGCCTGCAGCGCGACCTCGCTAAAGGTCATCTTCTTGTTGGTGCCGCGCGCCGAGAACTCGCCATTGGCGAAGTCGACCTGATCGTCCTCGACCTCCATGCAGGCAGCGGCCACGCGCTTGCCCTTGGCGACGATCTTCTCGGCCGCCTTGACGATGGCCGAGGCGCCGACTGCACCCGAGCGCGAGCCGTAGGTGCCCATGCCCATCTGCACCTTGTCGGTGTCGCCGTGGACGATCGAGACCTGATCGATGGGCACGCCGAGCTTCGAGGAGATCACCTGGGCGAAGGTGGTCTCGTGGCCCTGGCCGTGGCTGTGCGAGCCCGTGAGCACCTCGATGGTGCCGACGGGATTGACGCGGATCTCGGCCGATTCCCACAGACCGACGCCGGCGCCGAGCGAGCCGACCGCACGCGACGGCGCGATGCCGCAGGCTTCGATGTAGGCGGAGAAGCCGATGCCCCGCAGCTTGCCCCTGGCTTCACTCGCCGCGCGGCGGCGGCCGAAGTTGGCGTAGTCGGCCATGGCCAGCGCCTTGTCGAGGCAGGCGGCGTAGTCGCCGGTGTCGTAGGTCATGATGACCGGCGTCTCGTAGGGGAACGTGGTGATGAAGTTCTGGCGGCGGAACTCGGCCGGGTCGCGCCCGGTCTCGCGGGCCGCCACCTCCACCAGCCGCTCGACGACGAAGGTCGCCTCGGGCCGGCCGGCGCCGCGATAGGCGTCGACGGGCGCGGTGTTGGTGTAGACGCCGTCGACCTCGCAGTAGATGGCCGGAATGGCATACTGGCCCGACAGGAGCGGGGCGTAGAGATAGGTCGGCACCGACGACGAGAAGGTCGAGAGGTAGGCGCCGAGGTTGGCCTTGGTCGAGGCCCGGAGCGCCAGGATCTTGCCCGAGGCGTCGACGGCGAGTTCAGCCGTCGTCAGGTGATCGCGGCCGTGGGCATCGGCGAGGAAAGCTTCGGAGCGATCCGCCGTCCACTTGACGGGGCGGCCGATCTTGCGGGACGCCCAGATGCAGACCGTCTCTTCGGCGTAGATGAAGATCTTGGAGCCGAAGCCGCCGCCGACGTCAGGCGCGATGACGCGCAGCTTGTGCTCCGGCGCGATGCCGATGAACGCCGAGAGCACGAGGCGCGCGACGTGCGGGTTCTGGCTCGTGGTCCAGAGCGTCAGCTGGTCGAGGCCTGCGTCGTAGTCGCCGATGGCGGCGCGCGGCTCCATCGCGTTCGGCA
>JBGSJD010000429.1:0-1614 GCA_041742195.1 Hyphomicrobiaceae bacterium | reverse complement strand
ACGGTCCGTCGTCGAGATCCAGAACGAGATCGACCTCGCTTCGGCGCGGACGTGGCACGCTCACGGGAGCCACCTCGTGGAAACGAAAGGACGGGAGCGCGCGGCTCCGCTCCAGCAAGCGTAAGAGCGCGATGTAGCGGGCGATGTGCTCGAGCGCGAACCGCCCCTCCGGCGCCACGGGTACCGACGCCGACCCGCTCCCGGCGGCGCGCCAACTCTTGAAGCGGCCGGCGAGCCAGCGATCGATCCAGGCCTCGGAGAGCAAGGGCGCCAGCGCCACGGGGTCGGACGCCAGGCGATATTCCGCGCCGTGACGCACATCCTCGAGATGGGGGGCCAGATAGGCCGGCGCGGCATCGCGCGGGGTCTCGTCGATGCGGGTGTCGATGGCGAGGACGCCCTTCAGCCCCGTCACGGTCCGGATGTCGGCGACGGGGGCCTCGATGAACAGGCGCGCCCAATTGCCCGGGCCATTGCCGAAGCGCGGTGCGCCGGCGGGATCGAGGACGACACGCAGGCATGGAGCGGGCAACCAGACGCCAAGATAGGGCTCAAGGGCACCAAAGCCGGTCAGCCACAGGGTCTCGTCGGGAGAGAGCGGACGGCCGGTCGCGGGATGCCATTCGACGCCGTCGTAGTCCGGGCGATCCTCGAGCGGGATCAACAGGGCGCCGTGCGTCGCGTCGACATCCTCGACGAAACGGCCGAAGGTCAGTGCCAGAAGCCCGGCGGGGATCTCGAAATCAAAGAACTGGATGCCTGAGCCCGCCGACAGCCATGCCGTCGTGGCCGGTGCTGCAGCATCCGTCTCAAACGACGTGTCCGTCCCGAACGACTGAGGTTCGAGCCAAGGCCCACCAGCATCCATACGCTATACGCCCAACGCTACTCCAACCGTACGGGCACACGCGACGAGCTGCACCTGTGCAGCAGACCGGCTTCTGATCAGACCGACAGACCGACCGGCCGCGCGTGCCGGTCATCCCCATCCCCCGATGGCGAAACAAGTCTCGTGCGCCCACCGACATGTGAATCCTCTTTACGGCAACAATAGGTATCGGACGGCCGTGCGACGGGCAACGGGCGCTCCGTCGATACGCGCGGAGATTGTTGTCGCGACGCAACACCATCGTTTGCGACAGTCAGATGTCAGCGTCGCCGAGCCATTTGCGGGTGGCGTCCGTGGGGCCTACAGTCATGCAGAACCCGCTACCGGATGACCATGCCATGACCGACACACCCACCCCGCACACGCCCCGCGACGAAATCGGCGTTCTCGAAGCCGCCCGAGACTGGCTGGAACGGGACGGGGCTGTTGCGATCGCGACCGTCGTCGACACCTGGGGATCGGCGCCCGTACCGACCGGCGGTCAGATGGCCGTGGCCAAGGACGGGCGCTTCAAGGGCTCCGTCTCCGGTGGCTGCATCGAGGGAGACGTGATCGCCGAGGCCGAGGAGATCATCGGCTCGGGCGTGCCGAAGCTGCTCGAGTTCGGCGTCGCGGATGAAACCGCGTGGCGGGCCGGACTGCCGTGTGGAGGCAAGGTCAAGGTCTTCGTCGAGCGGGTCATGGCCGACGCCGAGGGCAAGGCGCTCGTCGCGCGGGCCGTGGAC
>JBGSJD010000428.1:0-5519 GCA_041742195.1 Hyphomicrobiaceae bacterium | reverse complement strand
TTCCTCGGCGGCGGCGAGTTCCAGGAAGGCGGCGGACGTCCGCAGCGCCGCGAGCGTCCCGAGCGCAAGGAGCGCCGCTCGGAGCCCGATTGGGATTGATCGCCTGACGCATGGCGGAGCAATCGCCGCCGTGCCGAGACGATGAGCAACGACGAGCCGCCGGGAACGCCCGGCGGCTTTGTCATGAGACGGGGGCAAGCGATGACGCCGTGGATCGCCGCGCTATTGGCAGCACTCATGTCGGCCGGCCTCGTGCGCCTGCTGTGGAGCGGTCTCCTCGCGGACCTCGTGGTCGACATACCGAACGACCGGTCGCTGCACGTGCGCCCGACACCGCGCACGGGCGGCCTCGGCTTGATGGTCGCCGCCATGGGGACCGCGCTTCTGCTTGGCGGCGGTCCCGCATCGATACTGTTGCCTGCGACGGTTCTCGCCGCGCTGTTTCTGGCCGACGACGTGGGTGGCCTCTCCGTCACGACACGCTTCGCAGCCCAGTTCGCGGCCGCGTGCGTGTTCCTGCTGTGGAGTGGCGCAGGCCCATTCTGGCTCCTGCCGCCGCTGCTCGTCGGGATCGTCTGGAGCACCAACCTCTATAACTTCATGGACGGTTCCAACGGCCTCGCGGGGGGCATGGCAGTCGTCGGCTTCGGCGCCTATGCGATCGCGGCGGGCTCGACCGGCGCCACCGACCTCGCAATCCTGTCGGCCGCCGTCGCAGGCGCTGCCGCCGGTTTCCTGCTCTGGAACTTCGATCCCGCCCGCATTTTCCTCGGCGACGCCGGCTCGATCCCTCTCGGCTTCATGGCAGCCGCCATAGGCGTCCTCGGCTGGCAGCGCGGCCTGTGGCCGTTCTGGTTCCCCGTTATGGTCTTTGCCGTCTTCATCGTGGACAGCGGCCTCACCCTGGCGAAGCGGCTGATCCACCGGGAGAACCCCTTCAAGGCCCACCGCTCGCACTACTATCAACGGCTCATCCGCATGGGCTGGAGCCACCGCCGGCTGGCGCTCAGCGCCTATGCTCTGATGCTGGCGACAGCCGCGACGGCGCTGGCAGCCCGCACGGCCTCGCCGCTGACGGCGACCGTCGTCCTGGCTCTCTGGGTCGCCGGGATCCTGGCGATCTCCGTCCTTGTCGACCGCCGCTGGCGTGCGTCGCCCATACGCGGAACGTGAGACGCACGCCGGGCTGCCGCCTCAGTAGGTCGCGCGACCACCCGAGATGTCGAGCACGCTGCCTGTCGTGAACGAGCAGTCTTCCGACGCCGCGAACGCGATCAGCGCCGCCACTTCCTCAACCGCCACGAAACGCCCGCGCGGGATCTTCGACAGCATGAAATCAATGTGCGCCTGTGTGATCTGATCGAAGATCGCGGTGCGCGCGGCGGCAGGCGTGATCGCGTTGACCGAGATGTTCTTGTCCGCGACTTCCTTGGCCAGCGACTTGGTGAGACCGATGACGCCGGCCTTCGAGGCCGAGTAGTGCGCGGCGTTGGGATTTCCCTCCTTGCCGGCGATGGAGGCGATGTTGACGATGCGGCCATAGTTCTGCGCGATCATGGTCGGCACCACGGCCTTGCAGCACAGGAACGGCCCGTCGAGGTTGATCCGCATGACGCGCCGCCACTCGTCGACCGTGGTATTCCATACCGTCGCGTTGGCGCCCGCGATGCCGGCGTTGTTCAGCAGGATGTCGATCCGCCCAAAGTCGCGCAGCGTCGCGTCACGCGCGGCCTCGATGCTGGCGAGATCGCCGACGTCGCAGGCGTAGGCCTTGACGCTCGAGCCGAGTTCCGCGGCCGTCTTGCCGGCAAGCTCGATATCGAAATCCCAGATCGCGACTTTGGCGCCGGAGGCGACGAAGCGCTCGGTGGCGGCGCGGCCGATGCCTTGCGCACCCCCCGTGACGACGGCGATGCGGTTCTTGAGATCGATGGCATTGGCCATGGGCTGGTCCTCCCGGTCTGTCGTTGGCGCCCTCGCGAGACGCGAGCCTCGTTGATGCGCGGTCGACGCCGGAAAAGCAATACGGCGCCCGGACGAGGTCCGCGCGCCGTATCGGTTTCGTCTCGGTCGAACGTCGCCCGCGATCAGGCGAGGTCGAACCGGTCCGCGTTCATGACCTTGGTCCAGGCCGCCACGAAGTCGCTGACGAACTTCTTCTGCGAGTCGTCCTGCGCATAGACTTCAGCCAGCGCCCGAAGCTGCGAGTTCGACCCGAACACGAGATCGCACCGCGTCGCCGTCCACTTGACCTGGCCGGACTTGCGGTCGCGGCCTTCGTAGGCCTGGTTGGCGTCGGACACCGGCTTCCACTCCGTGCCCATGTCGCACAGATTGACGAAGAAGTCGGTGGTGAGCGTGCCGACCCGGTCAGTGAAGACGCCGTGCTTGCTGCCGCCGTGATTGGCGCCGAGCACGCGCAGGCCGCCGACGAGGACGGTCATCTCCGGCGCCGTCAACGTCAGGAGCTGCGCCCGGTCGAGCATCATCTCCTCGGCCGCCACCGAGTAGGTCTTCTTCTGATAGTTACGGAAACCGTCCGCTTCCGGCTCCATCGGCGAGAACGACTCGGCGTCCGTCTGCGCCTCGCTCGCATCGGTGCGGCCCGGTGCGAACGGCACGACGATATCGTGACCCGCCTTCTTCGCCGCCGCCTCGACGGCCGCCGAGCCACCGAGCACGATCAGGTCGGCGAGCGAGACCTTCTTGCCGCCGGTCGCCGAGGCGTTGAAGTCCTTCTGGATCGCCTCGAGCTTGCCCAGCACCTTCGCGAGTTCGGCCGGCTCGTTGGCCGCCCAGCTCTTCTGCGGTGCGAGACGGACGCGGGCGCCGTTGGCACCGCCACGCTTGTCGGAGTTGCGGTACGTCGACGCCGACGCCCACGCGGTCTTGACCAGTTCCTGCGTCGAAAGTCCCGAGCCGAGGATCTTCGCCTTCAGCGCCGCGACGTCCGCATCGTTGATCAGGGGATGATCGGCAGCCGGCACCGGGTCCTGCCAGATGAGGTCTTCTTTCGGCACTTCCGGCCCGAGGTAGCGGACCTTGGGACCCATGTCGCGATGCAGCAGCTTGAACCAGGCCCGCGCGAAGGCATCCGCGAACAACTGCGGATTCTGATGATAGCGCCGCGAGATCGGCTCGTAGATCGGGTCCATCTTCATCGACATATCCGCCGTGGTCATCATCGGGCGGGCCTTCTTCGACGGATCGTGCGCGTCCGGGATCATGTGCTCCGGCTTGCAGTTGATCGGGTGCCACTGCCAGGCGCCGGACGGGCTCTTCACGCACTCCCAATCATAGCCGAAGAGCATGTCGAAGTAGCCGTTGTCCCACTTCGTGGGATTGGGCTTCCACGCGCCTTCGATGCCCGACGTGGTCGTGTGCACGCCCTTGCCGGTGCCGAGCTTGTTGATCCAGCCGAAGCCGAGTGTCTCGAGCGGAGCACCTTCGGGCTCGGGGCCGACGAGCGCCACATCACCCGCGCCGTGTGCCTTGCCGAAGGTATGGCCGCCGGCCGTGAGTGCCACGGTTTCTTCGTCGTTCATGGCCATGCGCGCGAACGTCTCGCGCACGTCGCGACCCGAAGCGACCGGATCAGGATTGCCGTTGGGACCTTCCGGATTGACGTAGATGAGACCCATCTGCACGGCGGCAAGCGGGTTCTCCAGCTCGCGATCGCCGGTGTACCGGGCATCGCCGAGCCAGGTTGTTTCCTTGCCCCAGTAGATGTCCTCCTGCGGCTCCCAGGTGTCGGCGCGACCACCGCCGAAGCCGAACGTCTTGCCGCCCATGGACTCGATGGCGACATTGCCGGCGAGCAGCATCAGGTCGGCCCACGAGATCTTGTTGCCGTACTTCTTCTTGATCGGCCAGAGCAGGCGCCGCGCCTTGTCGAGGTTGCCGTTGTCCGGCCAGCTGTTGAGCGGGGCGAAGCGCTGACCGCCCGTCGAGCCGCCGCCGCGGCCATCTGCCGTGCGGTAGGTGCCGGCGCTGTGCCAGGCCATGCGGATGAAGAGACCGCCGTAGTGGCCCCAGTCGGCCGGCCACCAGTCCTTGCTGTCGGTCATCAGCGCATGCAGGTCTTTCTTGAGCGCCTGATAATCGAGCGACTTGAACGCAGCCGCATAATCGAAGCCGGCGTCCATGGGATTGGACAGTGCGGTGTTCTGATGCAGGATCTTCAGGTTGAGCTGGTTGGGCCACCAGTCGCGGTTCGACATGACGCCTTGCGCCGTATGAACATGGACTTTGCCGGTGACCGGGCATTTGCCTTCGCTGGACATGGGATCTCCGCTCGTACTACGGTGTCTGGACGGCCCGCGTTGCGAGCCACGACGCCTTGTTTAGAACGCTTCTAAACTAATGGCCAGCGCTTTGCGCTCTCGCTCCACGACCGAATGTCGCGCCACTGCCAAGGATCTACGGCAGTCATACGCCAAAAATCGACAACGACAGTCAAGTTTCATGTCGCGCCCTCGCCGCATGACGTCAGCCGAACCGGCTGCGCAGTTCGGCAACCTGCTCCGGTGTGAGCTGCCGCACCCGCTCATGACGCAGCATCAGGAATAGCCGCGCCGTCTCCTCGAGTTCTTCGACGGCATCCTGCGCCGCGGAAAGCGACGTGCCGGCCACGACCGGCCCGTGATTGGCGAGCAGCATGGCGTGATGCCGCCCCGCGAGCTTCGCGACGGCCTCGGCCAGCGCCTCGTCGCCCGGTGGAAAGTACGGGACCAGCGGCAGCGCTCCGATCCGCATCACGTAGTAGGCCGTGATCGGCGGCAGGCAGTTCGCGTGATCGATGCCATCGAGACACGACACCGCGACGGAGTGCGTCGAATGGAGATGCACGACGGCCCCGGACTGCGGCCGCTCACGATACATCGACGTGTGCAGGAACGCCTCTTTCGTCGGCTTGTCGCCGTCGATGTGCCGGCCGTTCGCGTCGAGATGCGACAGGCGCGCCGGATCGAGCGTGCCGAGCGACGAGCCGGTCGGCGTCATCAGCCAGCCGCCGTCGGGCAGCGCCACCGAAATATTACCGGTCGAGCCATGCGTGAGGCCGCGATTGAAGAGCGATGCTCCCGTCCGGCAGATATCCTCCCGCAGCTTGCTGACTGAGCTCATCTCATTCTCCCTGTCTGGCCCGCCCCGCGCGATCGCCGGCCGACACCCGCACGGTCGAGCGATCGGCTTGACGTCGCCGCGCGACCCACTACACCCACACCATGGCCGCAGAGCTTCTCGCCCTCAAGGATATCAAGCTGACTTTCGGATCGACGCCGCTCCTCGACGGAGCCGATCTGTCGGTGTCTCCGGGGGATCGCATCTGCATTGTCGGCCGCAACGGCTCGGGCAAGTCGACGCTGATCAAGATCGCGGCGGGCACGGTCGAGCCCGACAGCGGCCATCGCTTCGCCCATCCGGGTGCCCGCATCGCGACGCTGGCGCAGGAGGCGGACCTCTCGAGCCACCCGACTGTGCTCGACGCCGTTGTCGCGCACCTCGGGCCGACCGACGAC
>JBGSJD010000427.1:0-3011 GCA_041742195.1 Hyphomicrobiaceae bacterium | reverse complement strand
ATCGTGCGCGGCATCCGGCACAAGCCGACGTCGGCTCCCTCGCCCGACCATATCGAGTCGAAAGCGCCGGGCGGGCTTTGTGATCCCGTCTGGCGGCGCGGGTATGCGGCGCTGGCTCGTCATGGCCTGCACTTCGAGTTGCAGGCGCCGTGGTGGCATGTGGACGAGCTTCTCGACCTTGTCGCCGCGCATCCCGAGACGACGGTGGTGATCAACCACGCGTTTCTCCCCGCCGACCGCTCGGCCGAAGCCATGGCGGGCTGGCGGAGCGCCATCCGGCGGGCGGCGCAAGCCCCGCAGACGGTCATGAAGATTTCCGGCATCGGGGTTCCCGGTCAGCCCTGGAGTGCGGCGTTGCAGCGCCCTGTCGCCGAGGCTCTGATCGAGGCGTTCGGGCCAGCGCGCGCGATGTTCGCCTCGAACTTTCCCGTCGACGGCCTCACTGGAACGTTCGACGAGATCTTTGCCGTCTACAAGGCCCTCACGCGGGATTTGCCAGAGCCTGACCGGCGCGCGCTCTTTCACGACACGGCCAGCCGGGTCTACCGTATCGGGCAGTCGCCCATCGCCTGAGGGAGTCCCCTATGCGCATCATCGATCTCAGCATGCCGATCTCGGACGCGCATCCGCGCTGGAAAACCGACGTCTCCTTCAAGGGGGACATCGCGAACGGGGACACGGCGCGCGTCACGTGGCTCACCGTGTCGTGCCATGCCTTCAGCCATGTGGATGCGCGCCGGCACATGTTCCTCGACGGCGCGACCATCGAGGCAACACCCCTCGGGGACGTCGTGGGACACGCGGCCGTCATCGATCTGATGGACGTCAAGCCCATGGAGGAGATCGGCGCGGAGCGGCTCGCGGCGCGGGCCGGCCATGTCGAGGCCGGTGGCATCGCGCTCTTCAAGACCGGCTGGGACCGGCATCGCTCGCCCTACACGAAGGAGTTCTGGCTCGACGCGCCGTGGCTCGACCGGTCGGCGGCGGACTGGCTGCTGCGGTCGGGCGTCAGGACGGTCGCCTACGATTTTCCGCAGGACTACGCGATCCGGCTGTCGCTCTCCGGCAAGAAGAGCCCGCTCACCGACATGACCACGCACGACATCCTGCTCCGGGCCGGCGTCAACATGATCGAGTATGTCGTCAACACGGCCGAGATCACCGCCGACCGTGTGTTCTTCTCGGCGGCGCCGCTCAAGATCCCCGGGGCCGACGGGGCGCCGGCGCGGATCTACTGCATCGAAGGTCTTTGAGCGGCATCAAGGTGGCGCTTGAAGGCGCGCTGCCGATGCGCTGAACTGCACACAGACAAAAACAGCATCTGGGAGAGAAACATGCGGCCACTCGAATTCGGATGGTTCCTTCCGACACGGGGCGACACCGACGACTACGGGGAGCCGCTCAAGGTCCCGGCCGGAGCCGAGATGTTCACGCGGGTCGCGAAGGCCGCCGAGGCCGCCGGGTTCGAGTACATGCTGATCCCGGTCGGGCACCAGTGCTGGGACGCCTGGATGACGGGCGCACTGATGATCGGGCAGACGAAAAAGATGCGGATGCTGGTCGCGGCACGGCCGAGCTACATCAATCCCGTGCTGCTCGCCAAGATGATCTCGACCTGCGACCAGCTCTCGGGCGGGCGCATCTCAGTCAATCTCATCGCCGGGCAGAGCGACCAGGAAAACGAAGCCGAGGGCGTCAAGTGGTCGAAGGAAGAGCGCTACGAGATCATGGACGAGGAGGTCTCGATCCTGAAGGCGCTCTGGACGCAGGGTGACGGGCGCACCGACTGGTCGGGCAAGTTCTACACCCTGAAGCAGGCCGAGCTGACGCCGAAGCCCTACCAGCAGCCATACCCGAAGTTCTATCTCGGCGGCGGCTCCGGGCAGGCGTGGCATCTCTCGGCCAAGCACTCGGACGTGCATCTGTTCTGGGGAGACACCTACGACACGATCTCGGCCAACATGACATCGATCCGCGAACTCGCGGCAAAGCACGGTCGGCAGGACCAGATCGGGTTCGGGATGCGGCTCCAAATCGTCTGCCGCGAGACAGAGGCCGAGGCATGGGACGCCGCCGACGGGCTCATTCGGAACGTCGGGGCCGAGCGCGAGAACTACATCAAGACCTACTACGCGGGTTCCGCCGCCAACCGACGGGTGCAGGAATTGCGCGCCAAGGGCGACGTGATCGCTCCGAACCTGTGGGTCGGGCTCGCGAAGGCGCGGCCGGGTGCGGGCGTCGTCATCGTCGGCAATCCGGAGCAGTGTGCCAACGTGCTGCAGAACTACATCGACATCGGCTGCCAGTCGTTTTGCCTGTCCGGCTACCTCCACGATGCGGAAGCCGAGCGCTTCCACCGCATGGTGCGGCCGATCCTGATGGACCGGAACAAGGGGCGGATGGCCGCCTGAGCGCGGTCTTCATCGCGCAACGAGGCCGCCGTCGAGTACCATCTCGGCGCCGGTCATGAAGGCCGAGGCCGGCGACAGCAGCCAGGCCACGGCCTCCGCGATCTCGGCCGGTTCAGCCAACCGACCGAGGGGTATGTCGGCCGCCATGCGCGCGCGGGCGCGATCCGGATCACGCGCCGTAGCGGCGAGGCCGTCCACCATATCGCCTGCAACGAACGCGGGATGCACCGAGTTGCAGCGTACCTGTGGCGAGCGGCGCGCGCCCGAGAGTGCGACTGATTTCGTGAGCAGGCGGACCGCGCCCTTCGACGCGTTGTAGGCCGCGAGATTGGCGCCGCCGACGAGACCCGAGACGGATGACACGTTGACGATCGATGGGGCAGCGGAGCGCGCCAGCAGGGGCATGGCGTATTTGCAGCCGAGAAAGACGCCATCGGCGTTGACGGCCATGACGCGGCGCCAGTCGGCGAGGCTCGTCGCCTCGACGTCGCCGACGAGGACAATGCCGGCGTTGTTGACGAGGCCATCGAGGCGGCCATGACGGCCCGCGATCTCCGCCATGGCGCGGTCCCAGTCCGCCTCGCTCGTGACGTCGAGGGC
>JBGSJD010000426.1:0-2734 GCA_041742195.1 Hyphomicrobiaceae bacterium | reverse complement strand
CGCCGGCCGCCTGGGCCGCCAGCACCGACCAGTGCGGCGCGGGGTGAGTCAGCGGCACACCGGGGGCGAGCACGAGGGCGTCGAGCCTGGCCCAGTCGGCCGATCGGAGATCGACCAACGGCAGACCGGCCTTGGCTGCGGCTTCGCGCGACTTCTCACCGTCGTCCCATGCGGACACGATAGCGCCGCCGGCCAGCAGCGACGCAACCGTCGCCTGCCCGGAGCCGCCCAGTCCGAAAACGGCGATCCGTTTTCCCGCGAATGTGGTGGCGCGAATCATGATTGGCGATGTTACCCGATGCGGAGGCCGTCTGCCGTGCCCAGATCAGCGCAGGCGCGCGATGTCCAATCGGAATACGATCGGGAAGTGCGTCGCCCAGTTGCTCCACCGGCGCGAGCCGGCCTCGCTCACCGACCACAGACCGCCCGTCGCATCGAAACTCAGATCCTCGAGGCCGGCTGGCATCGCATGGTGTGCCGCAACCGCGCCCGTGGCGATATCCACGACGTGCAGCTCGCCCTTCGTGGCGCCGCTGGTGGCAATCCAGAGGCGTCCTGCGGCATCGAACGCCGCGCCTTGAGCCTTCGCGGGCAATCGGACCTGGGCCGTGACCTGCGCCGCGCCGATGCTGTTGCCCTCGATCGCCGCCAATGGAACGCGCCAGAGCCGGCCCTCGCCCTGGCGCTCGTAGCTGCCGAGCCAGAGCGCGCCGTCGTGTCCGGCCGCGAACGATCCCTTGAGCGGGGCCTCGATCCTGACCTCGCGGTGGACCTCGCCGAGCGTGTCGGCCGATCCGGGCGACAATGCAATTTCGAACATCGTGCGCGTGTCGACGACCCAGATGCGGCCCTCGGCGCCGCGCGCGATGCCACCCGCGTGGCCACAGGCCGGCGGGAGATCGAGGCTGGCGGTGACGCTGCCGGTCGCCATGGCGATGCGATAGAGGCGGCACGGGCCGCGTGAAACGGACGACTCGATGCTCTTGTAGGTGCCGAGATAGACGTCCGAGCCGACGACGGTCAGGCCTTGCGGAACGTAGCCCTCGTCGATGCCGGGCGCCCAGATGCGCCGCGTGATGGCGGTTGCATTGGGCACCTCGCCTTCGGGAATGACACCGAGCTTGCGGCTCGAATAGGTGGGCGCGAGGCCGAGCGGCGGCTCGCTCGCCCAGACCGGGGACGCGACTGCGACCGTCACGGCCGAGAGAGCCACCACGAACACCGCCGCACGGAGAGCCACGGGGGCCATGACTAGCGCAGCTTCAGCGTGGACAGGCCGACCAGCGCAAGCACCACCGAGATGATCCAGAAGCGCACAACGACGGTCGGCTCCTTCCAGCCCTTCTGCTCGAAATGGTGATGCAGCGGCGCCATTCGGAACACGCGCTTTCCGGTCAGCTTGAAGGACACGACCTGAATGACGACCGACAGCGTCTCAAGAACGAACAGGCCACCGACGATGGCGAGCACGATCTCATGCTTGGTGGCAACGGCGATGGCGCCGAGCGCACCGCCCAGAGCGAGTGATCCGGTGTCGCCCATGAAGATCATCGCGGGCGGGGCGTTGAACCAGAGGAAGCCGAGCCCGGCACCGATCAGCGCGCCGCAGATCACGGCGAGTTCGCCGACGCCCGCGACGTAATGCACCTGGAGATAACGCGCGATCCCGACGTGCCCCACCATGTAGGCGATGAGACCGAAGGTGGCGGCCGCGATCATGACCGGCACGATGGCGAGGCCGTCGAGGCCATCGGTCAGGTTGACGGCGTTGCCGGCGCCCGCGATCACCAGAATGCCGAGCAGGATGAACATGTAGCCGAGCGGAATGATCATGGTCTTGAAGAACGGGAGCGTCAGGGCATCGGCAAAGCCGGGCTGGCCCAGCCCCATGATGAACCACGCCGCGATGCCGGCGACCAGGAACTCGAGACCCAACCGCGCCTTGCCGCCGAAGCCGGATGCCGTCTGCTTGGTCACCTTCAGGTAGTCGTCGTAAAAGCCGATGGCGCCGTAGGCCATCGTGACGCCGAGGACGATCCACACATAGGGGCTCGACCAGTTGGCCCAGAGCAGCGCGGAAAAGAGCAGCCCCGCCAGGATCATGAGGCCGCCCATGGTGGGCGTGCCCCGCTTCGAGAGGTGCGACTGGGGTCCGTCCTCACGGATGGGCTGGCCCTTGCCCTGCTTCACGCGCAGCGTGTCGATGATCGCCGGGCCGAACAGGAACACGAAGAGCAGGGCCGTCATGATGGCGCCGCCGGTCCGGAACGTGATGTATCGAAAGACGTTCAACGGACCGAACACGTCGCTGAACTGGACGAGCTCGTAGAGCATGCCTCACCCCTCTGATGAGCGCCGACGCAGGCGATTCGCGGCGCTCCCCGCGCGCGGGAGCTGGTTCTAGACCCGGTTCGTCAGCCCGCAAAGCGCTTCTTCACGGCATCCACGATGGGAGCCATGCGAGAGCCGAGTGAGCCCTTCACCATGACGGCATCTCCGGGCGAAATCGCGGCCACAACGACAGGAAGCAAATCTGCCGAGGTCGCGGCCCAGGCACCGCGCCGGGACTCCGGCAGCACCTCGAACAGATGGCGCATGGCCGGCCCACAGCAGAACACGACGTCGCAGCCGGCCGTCGCATCCGCCAGTCCGACGTGGAAGTCGTTCGTCCCAGCACCTAGCTCCAGCATATCGCCCAACACCGCGACGCGGCGGCCGAACGCGGCGCGCGGGA
>JBGSJD010000425.1:0-2475 GCA_041742195.1 Hyphomicrobiaceae bacterium | reverse complement strand
GGCCGCCATCAGCACGTCGACGCCTTTCGGCCGGATCATGCGCGCCACATACGCCGCAACAGGAACGTCGCGCTCCCCGGCGACCTGGGGCGGGAACGCGTCGGGATCGATCCCCGCGCCGCCGAGCATCGTCACCCGATTGCCGGGCTTGACGCCGCCGGCCTCGAGAAAGGCGAGGTCTTCCGGGTTCTCGACCAGAAGCCAGCTTCCCGCGCGCCCCATCACACGGCTCATGACGCCGAGGGCCGCCGCCCGCGCTGCCCGCGCCTTCGCCGTGTCGGAGATGGCGAGAAAACCGAGCCCTGTCATATGGATGATCGTATGCCGGGGGCGCCGCCACAAGCTCGCGATCCCGCCGAGCACGATGGGCTTCATGGAAATGAGATGCACCGCGTCGGGCGCTTCGGCCTCGAGGATGCCAACGAGGCGTCGCACGGTGGCGGCTTCGCGCACGGGGTTCATCGACGAGCGGTTGTAGGCCAGATCGATGGTGCGGGCGCCGAGGGCCTCGATCTCGGCCATGCGGCCGGACGATCGCGTCACCACGACCACGTCGCGCGCGATTGTACCGAGGCGGCGCAGTAGCGGCTTGAAGTGCGAGAGCGTGAACCAGTCCTCGGTGCAGGCGACGAGCACCTTGTTGAAAAGTGCCGTGCGATGTTCCTCGCCGGTTGGGCGGGATCGCAGTGGATCGGTTGTGTCAGGGTCCCCCAGCATGGGGCGAGATTACGCGAGCGGTGGGGCGAACTCCATGTGACGCGGTGCAGCTTGCCATCCGGGCGAGCCGTGCGGTTCGCGGCCGATGTTGCAGCAGATCACAGCCCATTTCTCCGCATTGCGGCCTCTGGCGAAGTCTGTAGAACCCAGTGCGCGCGCACACCGCACGCGACGCGGACGTCCGATGAACGTCGCAATTGGAAATCTGGAAAGGATCTCGAATGCGGCGAGCCATTGTCCTTCTTCTTCTGGTGTTTTCAGTGTCTTGGGCCGAGGCTCAGGTCCTGCCGCCTGAAACGTCCCGCGCCTTGACCGGCTTCCCGCCCGCGTCCGTGACACCGCCGGTGCCCGTTCCCGTCGAATCCGCCGTTCGCAGATCGGCGGAGGAACTCTTCTCCGAGCTTGCGAAGCTCGACCCGTCGAACGAGATCACGGTCATCATCGATCCATTGATCGACGGCATGACCGGCTTCGAGACGGCCGCCACGCGCGACATGAACCGGCAGCTCGTCGAGATCGCGGCAGCCGCCTTTCCGCGGATCAAGGTCCTGCCGCTGACGGTCGAGAACCTCGACCGGGCCAAGTTCCTTATCATCGGGACCTTCAATCCGATCAACAACGCCGGCGATGCAGCCGGTCCGCGCGATGCCTACTGGCTATGCTTCGTGGCGATCGACCTTGCGAAAAAAGTGGTGGCCGCGCGATCCGTCAATCGCGCCCTCCCGGCCGGCGTCGACAGCACGCCGGCCCCGTTGTTCACGCGCTCCCCGGTCTGGTCGCTCGATCAGGCGACTCTGGCCTACATCCGCGCCTGCCAGCGCTCCAGGCCCGGCGATCCCGTCGATCCGGCCTACATCGCGAACCTGCGTTTGCGCGTGGCCAACCAGGAGGGGCAGGCAGCGCTCGAAGCCGGTCGGCCTGACGAGGCTCAGGCTCGGTTCGCCGCCGCGGCCGATCTTCCCGGCGGCAAGGACAGCGTGGCGACGTACAATGGTCTCTATCTGGCCATGGCGGATCGTGGGCGGGCGGGCGAGGCCCTGCAGGCGATCACGCGCCTGATCGACATCGGCCTGCAGCGGGATCGGCTCGGCATTCTTTTCTTGTTCCAGACGGCGTCGACGGCGTTCGTGGCCGATACGGCTCTCTCCGCCCGCTACCCGGACTGGATTGCGGCCCTTGGTCGACGGGCCGCCGAGACGGGCTTGTGTCTGGATATCGTCGGCCATGCGAGCCGAACGGGCAGCGAGCCCGCGAACGTCAGGCTGTCCAGGGCGCGCGCTGATGCAATCGTCACCCAGATAAGGCGGGCGTCGCCGGGGCTTGGCGGCAATTTGTCGGCCTCCGGCAAGGGGTCGAGCGAGGTCCTGGTCGGTCTCGCTGTGGACGATGCGCAAACCGCGATCGACAAGCGCGTGGAGATCCGCCCCAGGCGCTGTGCTCCAGTTCGCGGTTGAGCCCCGCCTGACGTTCTGCTCCGCAATTATGACTCCGTTGACCGCGGCATCCCGAGCGTGCTGACTCGGCGCGAAGTTCGGCATGGTGACGCCCAGGCCGGCGAATACGTCGCGATCCCTGCCCTATGGAGCCCTCCATGACCACTCAGTCCGACCCCGTCGTTATCGTCTCCGGCGCCCGCACGCCCATGGGCAGCTTCCAGGGGGCGCTCGCGAGTGCGACCGCGCCGGAGCTTGGTGCCGTTGCCATCCGTGCCGCGGTGGCGCGGGCCGGCGTCAACCCGGACGAGGTGAGCGAGGTCCT
>JBGSJD010000424.1:0-1519 GCA_041742195.1 Hyphomicrobiaceae bacterium | reverse complement strand
GGCGCCGTCGCCGCCCAGGCTTCGAGTTCGATGTCGAGGGCGCGAGCGATCCGGGCCACGGTGACGTCCCGCACGGACTGGCCGGCAAGCAAATTTCCGAGCGTTCGCTCCTTGACGGACGCCAGTTCGGCGAGCGCCTCGCGGGTCAGGCCCCGCTTCGCCATTTCGAGCCGGATCCGGCGCACGAAAGCCTCGCGTGCGCCGTCGCCCATCAGCGAACTCATCGCTCCTCGCACTTGCCGGATCTTGCACTCTCTTGCCGAAACCTAGCGGCTGCCCCGGAGCAGGGCAAGGCGGCTCGTTTCAACTGGATCGGATCGATCGAACGGCTGTAGCTTCTGGCTTCCATTCGGGCGACGGGCCTGAGCAACGAGGGCGGGGCCAAGCGTGGGCGAGGGACCAGCGGCGAGACTGGCGCGGGTCCTGACGGACGCCCCGGTGGCGGTTTCGAACGTGCGCGGCATCCTGTTCATGACGGCCGCCTGCCTTTCGTTCGCCTGTGGCGACACCATCATGAAGCTCGCTGCGGGCAGGGTGCCGACGAGCGAGCTTCTGTTCATTCGCGGGCTGTTCGTGACGACCGGAGGGCTCCTGATCGCGATCTGGCTCGGTGCGCTGCCACTTCTGCACCGTGCGCTGTCGCGGGCGATGGCATTGCGCGCGGCTGGCGATACCACCGGGGCCTGGGGTTTCCAGCTGGCGCTGGCGCGGATGCCCTACGCCGATCTGACGGCGGTCGGCCAGCTCATCCCGCTCTCCATCACGGCCGCATCGGCGATGTTTCTCGGCGAGAAGGTCGGGTGGCGACGCTGGACGGCGACGATCGTCGGCCTCATGGGCGTGCTGCTGATCATCCGGCCGGGCTCCAGCGCCTTCAACTGGTGGGCGCTCGCCGGCATCGTGTCGGTGCTCGGCGCCACGATGCGGGACCTCGCGACGCGCTATGTCGACCGCAGCGTCCCGCCGCCGATCATCATGATGCTGTCGGCGGCAGGCGTGACGGCATCGAGCCTCGTCGTGGCGCCGTTCGCCGGCTGGTCGACGCCATCCGTCGGACTCGTTGCGACGATGATGGCGGCGGGCATGTTCTCGCTCATCGGGCAGATGTGCGTGATCATCTCGGTGCGTTCGGCGGACATCTCGGCCGTGGCGCCGTTCCGCTATACGATCATCATCTTCGCGATCGTGTCCGGCGTGCTCGTATTCGGGCATTTCCCGGATGCGCTGACGCTCGCTGGAACCGCGATCGTGGTTGCCGCCGGCCTCTACACGTTCTATCGCGAGCAGTCGCTCAGGCGCCTCGCCAACCGTCCCCGCCCCTGACATCCTCTGGACAGATCTCCCGCCCCATGAAGAGCAACCTGACCGGAATCGCGGCCGTGATCGGCGCCGGGGCCGCGATGATGACAGCGGATGCGCTGGCGCGCGTCGCCGTGGCCGAAACCGGGCTCGGACAGACGATCGCCGGGCGCGGACTGGTGGCGTGCCTCATCCTCAGTGCCGCCGGTCTCGCCCAGCG
>JBGSJD010000423.1:0-2975 GCA_041742195.1 Hyphomicrobiaceae bacterium | reverse complement strand
TCTCGCGCCAGGCCTGGACCGCCCCGTCCACCTCGGCGATGCGGGCGAGATAGCGCTCGACCAGTTCGACGGGCGACAGGCGACCAGCCGCGATGTCTGCTGCGATGGTGGCGAGTCGGCCGGGATCACGGACAAACGATTGCGGCTTTGCGGACATGGCGATCGCACCCTCCAGACGACAGGCCGGCGCGGCCGTCGTGCGGCCCCGGTCCTCTGGCTGCGAGGCTGGCGCGAAGTGCGCCCCGGAACAAGCCCGGCGAACAGGCAGGCTGCCCGATCTTCGACACTTGCCAGAGCCGCCCGGCGTCCGGAAAGCTCGTGGGCTCATCGACAGCTGGAGACGACAGGCGAGAATGGCACGCGTTCTGACAGTGGGGGCGGCGCAGCTCGGCCCGATCCAGCGCTCCGATGCGCGTCCCGCCGTGGTCAAGCGGCTCGTGGATCTCCTGGAGCAGGCGGCGGCGCATGGCTGCCATGTCGTCGTCTTTCCCGAGCTCGCGCTGACCACGTTCTTTCCGCGCTGGTGGATGACCGATCAGGACGAGATCGACAGCTACTTCGAGCGCGAGATGCCGTCGCGCGAAACCGCGCCGCTGTTCGAGACGGCGAAGCGCCACGGCATCGGCTTCTATCTCGGGTTTGCGGAACTCGTCGTCGAGGCCGGCAGCGTGAGGCGCTTCAACACGTCGATCTTCGTCGACGCCCAGGGCCGGATCGCCGGGCGCTATCGCAAGGTCCACCTTCCCGGACACGCCGAGCACGAGCCGTGGCGTGCGTTCCAGCATCTCGAGAAACGCTATTTCGAAGTCGGCGATCTCGGCTTCGGCGTCTTTCGCAGCATGGGCGCGAACATGGGCATGTGCATTTGCAATGACCGCCGCTGGCCCGAGACCTATCGCGTCATGGGGCTGCAGGACGTCGAGATGGTGCTCCTCGGCTACAACACGCCGCGCCACAATCCGCCGGCGCCCGACCATGACCGGCTGTCGGAGTTCCACAACCAGCTTTGCATGCAGGGCGGCGCCTATGCCAATGCCACCTGGGTTGTCGGCGTGGCCAAGGCGGGCGTCGAGGAAGGCTGCGAGCTGATCGGCGGCTCGTCGATCATCGCGCCGAGCGGGCAGATCGTGGCGCAGGCGCTGACGCAGGACGACGAACTCGTCGTCGCGCGCTGCGATCTCGACATGGGCCTCAGCTACAAGCGCTCGACCTTCAATCTCGCGCGGCACCGCGAGCCCGAGCACTACCGCATGATCGTCGAACGGCGCGGCGCCGTGCCGCCCAAGGACTGAGCGGCGGCGCGTGCCCCTCGTTCACGCCTGGGGGCGAGCGGGCAATTCCACCGTGCCGGTGCCGATGACGGAGAGTTCGCCGTCCTGGTTCACGGCCTGCTGCTCGATGTCGACGAGATGGCGCCCGTCCTCGACGCGCTTTGCCGTCACCTTGCCGTCGATGAAGAGGAGATCGCCTTCCGGATTGTGGCGACGGATCTTGCATGTGGCGCGACGCAGGAAACCGGCGTCACCCATCCAGTTGGTCATGTGGTGGGTGAGCCAGGAGCAGCGCTCAGGTCCGTAGTCGTAGGCTCCCGGCGCGCCGACCATGTGCGCGAACTCGGGCTCCCAGTGGACGCGCTCGGGGCAATCCGGAATGCCGAAGCGGTTCGGAATGCCGAGACCCTTGTGGCGGTGGATCATCTTCCAGGCGAGTTTGTTCGCCCGAATATAGAGCCCGCCCCAACCCTGCGCGAAGGCGATGAAGCCCGTCACCGTCATCGGGCCCTTGGCCATGGTCGGCAACGCTTCGCCGACGGTGACGTCGTCAAAGTAGCGGGGCGTCGCGCCGCGGATCTCCTCGGCGGCGTAGAGGCTGTAGATGCGCTCGAGTTCCGCCTCGGTGTAACGGTGCGGCGGCTTCGCCTTCAGGTCCTTGTATTTCGTGCCTTCCTCGCGCGCGTGGTCGCGGTCGGTGCGGAAGCACCAGCTGTCCGCCTCCGCCACCAACTCGCGGCGCTGGTTGTAGAACCTGACGTGATAGATCTGCTGCACGGCGCGGCCGGCAAAGCGCGTCTGGTGCTCGACCAGATCCTTCAGGTGCGCCTCGGTGGTGATCTCGTCGTTGCGCATGAAGGGCAGATGCCACGTCCAGTCCGCGCCCGCCCACATGGCATGGACGCCGGGCAGGCCACCGACGTAGCCCGAGATGATGCGATCACACGCGAACAGGAACGACGGCGGCGCGACGATGGTGCCGTAACGCGCCGTTGCCGCGTAGGCCGGATCGCACCAGAGCGGATTGTCGTCGCCGATGCCGTGCGCGTAATGGCGGATGTTGTCGCGCGTCGCCTCGTGGCACCAGGGCTCGAGCGTCTCGGTGATCGGCACCCCGATGCGCCCGCGAAGGTCGGACAGCGTCTCGTCGGTGATCTTCGGGAACAGGCGTGCGCTCGCTGTCATCGGTGCCTCATGTGTTGTTGCTGGCCGATGCCGCGCGCGCCTCACGCTCGCGCAGCACCTTGCGATTGACCTTGCCGGCAGGCGTCTTCGGCAACTCGCCGACGACGGCCACGTGGCGCGGGTACTCGTGCGCCGACAGGCGCGTGCGAACGAAATCCTGGATCTCGCGGACGAAAGCGTCGTCCGCCTGCCGCGGCGTCACCAGGAACGCCTTGACGACGAGGCCGCGCGTCGCGTCGGGCACGCCGATGACGGCGGCCTCCTTCACGTCCGGATGCTTCAGGAGTGCGTCCTCGATCTCGACGGCGCTCATGGTCCAGCCGGCCGATATGATCACGTCATCGGCGCGGCCGGCGTGGAAGAACCAGCCGGCCTGGTCCATCCAGCCCCGGTCCTTGGTCGCGATCCAGCGGCCACGGCGTTCGAGGCGGATCTCGCCGATCGTGCCGGGCGGACAGGGATTGCCGTCGGGATCGTGCACCTCGACGCGCATGCCCGGCATCGGCAGGCCCAGCGCGC
>JBGSJD010000422.1:0-14588 GCA_041742195.1 Hyphomicrobiaceae bacterium | reverse complement strand
ACCTCGTCGGGCACAGGCAGAAGCTGGCGAGCCGGCACCGTGACGTACTCGGCGTAGGCGCCGGGCGCTGCTGCGGCGAGGCCGATGATGCGCGTCTTCGGACAGAGAATGCCGAGCCCATCGCGGCACGCTCCTTCGGGACGGCAGTCTTCGCACGGCAGCAGCGGGACGGCGATGGCACGCATCCCAGGTTCCCACTCCGGCACGGTCGACACCGCGACCTCGCCGGAAAACTCGTGGCCGAGAACGGTGCCAGCCGGCACCTGCGACGCGCTCGGCTCCGTCGAATGGACATCCGAGCCGCAGATGCCGCAGTAGGCCACCTTCAACACCACCTCTCCGGCGCGGGGCACCGGCATGGGGCGGTCGGCCAGGCGAAGGGGCGTTCCAGTCTCGACGAATTCCAGGGCGCGCACGGCGAGGGCTCACATCAGGGGTGACGTCTCATGGGGTGCCAAGACTAGCATGCGGGTCCGGAGATGCTAGGTTCACGCCGAACGTCGACAAGGGAAATCGAGGACACCATGGATCTGGGTATCAAGGGCCTTCGCGTGCTGATCACGGCAGGGGCAAGCGGGATCGGTCTCAAGGCCGTCGAGGCGTTTCTGGCCGAGGGTGCCAAGGTCTACACGTGTGACGTGGACAAGGAGGCGCTGGCGGCTCTGAAGAAAGCGCATCCGTCCGTCGGCCAGAGCGTCTGCGACGTCGCAGACCGGACCCAGGTGGCGGCACTATTCAAGGAAGGCCTCGCGTTTCTCGGCGGGCTCGATTGCCTCGTCAATAATGCTGGCATCGCGGGGCCTACGGGACCGGTGCACGAGATCAATCCCGAGGACTGGGATCGCTGCGTCGACGTCACGCTGACGAGCCAGTTCAACTGCACGCGGCTCGCCGTCGAGCACCTCAAGGCCTCGAAGAACGCCTCGATCATCAATCTTTCGTCGGCGGCCGGGAAGTTCGGCTTTCCGAACCGCTCGCCGTATGCGGCTGCCAAGTGGGGCGTGATCGGCTTCACCAAGACGCTCGCCATGGAACTCGGCCAATATGGCATCCGCGCCAACGCGATCCTCCCGGGGCCGGTGGACGGTGATCGCATCCGGCGCGTGTTCCAGGCCAAGGCGCAGGTGGCGGGCACGTCCATGCAGGCGATCCAGGATGCCACGCTGGCGAACGCCTCGATCAAGTCGCTGGTGCCGCCCGAGAACCTCGCCGACATGATGGTCTATCTCGCCAGTCCGAGGGCACGCACGCTCTCCGGGCAGGCGATCTCGATCGACAGCGACGTGCAGGGGCTCGTGTGACGTCGATGGCCACCCCGAACGCGCCAGACCGGAAACGATAGCGCCGCCCGGCGGTCTGGCGTCAAGTCGGCAGGCCAATGTGCCTGCCCGCACGGGGGCTCGTCAGACGAGCAAGACCTTCCCGACCACGACGCGATCCGTGATCAGCCGCATGGCCTCGGCAGCCTTGTCGAGCGGGAGCGCGTGCGAGTGGTACGGGCGAATGCGGCCGGCGGCCAGCCAGTCGACCAGAACCTCGAGGTTCCGGCGCGCCCATGCGGGATCGAGGCGGCTCAAGGCACCGATGGTGAAACCGATCACTTCCGCGTCCTTGACGAGAAGATGGTTGGTCTTGGCGAGGGCCGGCCGACCGCCCGTGAAGCCCACGACGAGCAGGCGGCCGAACGGGGCGATGCAGCGCATCGATTCGTCGAACACGTCGCCGCCGACGGGATCAAGGATCACATCGGCGCCGCGGCCGTCCGTCAGCTCGAGCACCTTATCGCGAAAGCCGGTCGAGTAGTCGATGACGTGATCGGCGCCGAGGCGCCTGCACACGTCGAGCCGTTCCGGATTGCGCGCCGTCGCGATGACGCGGGCGCCTAGCAGCTTGCCCATGTCGACCGTAGCGAGGCCGACGCCACCTGCTGCACCGTGGACGAGAAGGGTCTCGCCGGGCTTCAGGCGGCCGCGCTGGAGGGCGTAATAGGCCGTCGTGTAGTTCGAGCGGAATGCGGCGGCGGCTTCGAAGGCGACGTGAGACGGCAGTTTGATCAGCGAGGCGGTGGGCTGAACGGTCTCCTCGGCGAAGCCGCCGCCGCAGAGCACCCGATCCCCGATGGCGAAGCCCGTCACGTCGTGGCCGAGTTCGACGATCTCGCCCGACGCCTCGCCGCCCGGAATGAATGGTGGGGCCGTCTTGACGTGATAGGTTCCAGCGATGCGCAGGACGTCGGCAAAGCTGACCCCGCGGGCACGCAGCGCGATGCGTACCTCGCCGGGGCCGGGCACCGGCGTGGTTATCGATTTCACGACCAGCGATTCAGGCTCGCCGTATGCCTCGCACATGACGACTTTCATGCGTCGCTCCCTCTGTTGGTTCGGGTTTGCCGACTCAGCCGACTTTCAGCAGTAGCCCGCCGTCGACCGGCAGCAACACACCGGTGATGTAGCGTGCATCGTCGGAGGCTAGGAAGACCGCTGCGTTCGCGACGTCGAAGGCGTTACCCGTCTCCTTCACCGCGAGCGGGACGAGTGCTGCGCGCTCCTCGCGGACCTGCTCGCGGGAGACGTTGCGCTCGCGGGCGCGGCGCTCGATGGCCATGGGCGTGTCCATCAATCCCGGCAGGATGGCGTTGCATCGGATGCCGTAGCGGGCATTCTCGATCGCCACGTGCTGGGTGAAGGCGTTCACCGCCGACTTCGACGTGCGATAGGCGAGCATCGGACCGGCAGCCATCGACGACGTGGAGGAGATGTTGACGATGGCGCCCGACCCTTGGCTGCGCATGACGGGAAGCACGTGCTTCGTCGTCATGAACGTGCCCTTGATGTTGAGGGCCATCAGCTCATCCCACATCTCGGCCTCGAGTTCCGGCGTCCCCTTGTCGCCCCGGGCGCGGCCGACGTTGTTGTGCAGCACGTCGATACGGCCGTAGCGGGATACGCAAGTCTCGGCGATGGACCGGCAATCGGCCTCGCGAGTGATGTCGGCGGCCAGCGCGCTCGCCTTGCCGCCCGCGTCCGTGATCATGCGGACGGTATCGGCGGCCCAGTCGCCGTTATGGTCGACGACGAGAACGACGGCGCCTTCGGCGGCGAAGCGGAGGCACGCAGCGCGCCCGTTGCCGACCGTCTCGCCCGGCTGCTGGCCGCCGCCGACCACTATCGCGATCCTGTTCTCGAGGCGCATGGCGCTTGCCCTTTCCGGCTGCGGTTGGAATGCTGCATTAACGCAAGCGGCCAATCGTGCGGCGTCCGAGCCGCCAAGTCCATGGAAGGGTGACCGATGACCGATCTTTTTCCCGACGGCTGGCGTCCCTCGTCGCGCTATCCCGATCCGGCGATCCAGGCCTTCGACCCGAGGTTCGAAAAATACTGGATCAAGCTCTCCGCCGTCGAGCGCATCGCCACAGGGTGCCGGTGGGCCGAGGGGCCGGTCTGGTTCGGCGACGGCCGTTATCTGCTGTGGTCCGACATCCCCAACAATCGCATTCTGAAGTGGGAAGAAGAGACGGGCGCCGTCTCCGTCTATCGGAAGCCGTCGAACTGGGCGAACGGGAACACGCGGGATCGTCAGGGCCGCCTCGTCACCTGCGAGCACGGCCGCCGGCTGACCCGCACCGAGTACGACGGCGCCGTGACGGTGCTCCTGGACCGGCACGACGGCAAGCGCCTCAATTCTCCGAACGACGTCGTCGTGAAGTCGGACGGATCGATCTGGTTCACGGATCCGGTGTTCGGTCTCCTCGGCAACTACGAAGGCGAGAAGGCCGAGGCGGAGTTGCCAATGGGCGTCTACCGGCTCGATCCGGAGACCGGCGTGTCGGAGATGCTGACGGACGTCATCCCCGGGCCTAATGGCCTATGCTTCTCCCCCGACGAAAAGATCCTCTACATCGTGGAATCCCGCGCCGCGCCGAACCGCCTCATTACTGCGTGGGACGTGGTCGACGGCGGGCGGCGGATCGCCAACCGCCGGGTGCACATCGATGCCGGGGCCGGGACGCCCGATGGGATGCGTTGCGACGTCGACGGGAACCTCTGGTGTGGCTGGGGGATGGGAGATCCAGCGCTCGATGGCGTGCGCGTCTTTGCGCCGGACGGCATGGCGATCGGCCACATTCTGCTGCCGGAACGGTGCGCCAACCTCTGCTTTGGCGGATTGCGTCGCAACCGCCTCTTCATGGCGGCCTCGACGTCGGTCTATGCGCTCTATGTGCAGGTGCAGGGTGTGGCGGGCGGTTAGAAGTGGTAACACAACGTGATCGTCTGGAAGGGGCGCGCGCGTGGCTCGGTGGTTGTGGCCTCGGCGCGTGGCGGTCTAGTCTCTCGCCATTCAGACACATTGAACCACCACTGACGGCAATAACCGTCGCGTCCGAGGCTCAAGCAGCGGGCGAGCAAGCTATTCGTCGATCAGCAAGAAACGGCCGAGAGGAAACACGTGTCGAACATTCCGCAATTTCTGGTGCACAGTCCGAAGGACAACGTGGGCGTCGTCGTCGTCGAGGATCTGAAGGCCGGCACCGACATGCTCGGCGTCGTAACTGAGACGAACACGACGATCCGTGTCACGGCCAAGGCCGACATTCCCATCGGCCACAAGGTGGCGCTGGTCGACCTGAAAGAGGGCGATACGGTCATCAAGTACGGCGAGGACGTCGGCCGCATGACGGGGGGCGCCAAGACCGGCGAGCACGTCCACATCCACAATCATCGCACGAAGCGCTGGTAAGGCGGGGCACAGATCCATGGCAAATCCAGCAGCTCAAGGCCGAGGCGCATCCGTAGCCCCGAGCAACCTTTCGTTCTCGGGATGGCGGCGTGAGAACGGCCGCGTCGGCGTGCGCAATCACGTGCTCATCCTGCCGCTCGACGATCTGTCCAACGCCGCGTGCGAGGCAGTCGCCAACAACATCAAGGGGACGCTCGCCATTCCGCACGCCTACGGGCGACTGCAGTTCGGCGCCGACCTCGACTTGCATTTCCGGACGCTGATCGGCACCGGCTCCAATCCCAACGTGGCGGCCGTCGTGGTCATCGGCATCGAGGACGGCTGGACCGATCGGGTGGTCAAGGGCATCGCCAAGACAGGAAAGCCGGTCGTCGGATTCGGTATCGAAGGGCATGGCGACATCGCAACCATCGCCAAGGCGTCGTACAAGGCGAAGGAATTCCTGCACTGGGCATCGGAGCTCAAGCGCGAGGAATGCGGGATTGAGGAACTCTGGGTCTCGACAAAGTGTGGCGAGAGCGACACCACCACCGGCCTCGGCTCGTGCCCGACCGTCGGGAACATGTACGACAAGCTCATCCCGAAAGGCGTGACGGGGGTTTTCGGCGAGACCAGCGAGATCACCGGCGCCGAGCATATCGCCCGGGAGCGCGCCATCTCCAAGGAGATCGGCGAGAAGTGGTTCAAGGTCTGGAAGGCCTATCAGGACGACGTGATCGAAGCCAACAAGGTGGATGATCTCTCCGAGAGCCAGCCGACCAAGGGCAACATCGCCGGCGGTCTGTCGTCGATCGAGGAAAAGGCCCTCGGCAATCTGGAAAAGATCGGCCGGACGTGTCGCTACATCGACGTGCTCGGACCCGCCGAGGAACCCCAGAAGGGCGCCGGCCTCTACTACATGGACACGTCGTCGGCAGCGGCTGAATGCGTGACGCTGATGGCGGCTGGCGGCTGGGTGGTGCACACCTTCCCGACCGGACAGGGCAACGTGATCGGCAATCCGATCGTGCCCGTCATCAAGATTTCAGCAAACCCGAAGACATTGCGCACGATGCCGGAGCACATCGACGTCGATGTGACCGGCATTTTGCGTCGCGAAATGACGCTCGATACAGCCGGGGACGCGCTGATCGACATGATCATTCGAACCGCCAATGGCCGCGTCACCGCGGCCGAGGCGCTCGGTCATCGGGAGTTCTCGTTGACCAAGCTCTATCGCAGCGCGTGACAAAAATGTCCGTCACAGCGCGCGTAGAGACCGGAGCCTGACCGTCCGGGTCGGGGGACGAGGACGTCAGGCTCCGGTTCTCATTCTCGTGGCGCCTTCGGATGCGCTCTCTTGTGGTGCTTCGGTTGCCCACAGACCAACCGCGCCGTGCGTCTTCGGATGCCTTCGGGGGGCTGCTCGGTCATTGCGCCGGGTGCGCGGTCGATCCTACGATAGACGTCCGTAGCCGGCCGCATCAGCGCGCGCCGATGGTCCCGTCAGCGAGAGAGCCGACCGCATGAAGATCACCCGTATTCGCGACGGCGTGGCGCCGATCCCGAGCCCCATGCGCAATGCCGTCATCTCGTTCGACAAGATGACCATCTCGGTCGTCGCGGTGGACACGGACGTGGTCCGCGATGGCAAGCCTGTCGTCGGGTACGGCTTCTGCTCGAACGGGCGCTACGCGCAGTCCGGGATCATCCGCGATCGGCTGGCGCCGCGCGTTCTCGACGCCGACCCGAAGTCCCTCATCGACACGTCGGCCGACAACCTCGATCCGTTCGCGATCTGGAAGGCCATGACGTCCAACGAAAAACCCGGTGGGCATGGCGACCGGGCGGTCGCGGCAGGTGCCGTCGACATGGCCGTCTGGGACGCCGTGGCGAAGATCGCGGGCAAGCCGCTGTGGCGGCTTCTTTCGGAGCGGTTCAACAGGGGGCGGTTCGACGAGAGCGTCCTCGTCTACTCGGGGGGCGGCTACTACTATCCCGGCAAGGAAAAGCAGGGCCTTCAGGACGAGATGCGGGCCTGCCGTGACGCCGGATACCGCCTGCTCAAGATGAAGATCGGCGGAGCGACGCTGGCGGAGGACATGAAGCGGATCGAGTGGGCGCTCGAGATCGCCGGCGGTGGCGACAACCTCGCCGTGGACGCCAACGGGCGCCTGTCGCTTGCCGATGGCCTCGCGTACGCCCGGGCCATGGAGCCCTACGGCCTCTGCTGGTTCGAGGAGCCGGTTGATCCGCTCGATTATCTCGCGCACCGGGTCATCGCGGAGGAAAGCGGGATCCCGCTCGCGACGGGCGAGAACCTGTTCTCCTCGCAGGATTTCCGCAATCTGCTCCGGCACGGCGGTCTTCGGCCGCACAAGGACTGGCTACAGCCCGATCCGTCGCTCTGCTACGGGCTGACGGAGACGCTACGCATTCTCGAGATTGCCGACGGCATGGGATGGGATCGTCGCCGCACGGTGCCACATGGCGGGCACCAGCTCGGCCTCAACATGGCGGCCGGTCTGCAGCTCGGCGGGACGGAGAGCTATCCGGGGGTGTTCAAGCCGTTCGGCGGTTTCGCCGACGGGATCGCGATCGTCGACGGGTATACGCGGCCGCACGACACGCCGGGCATCGGCATGGAGCTGAAGGCCGAGATGATGGCGACCATTCTCAGGCGTCTCGAAGCCGTCTGAGGGGCTCGATGCTGACCCTCTTCGGCAATCTCGATTCCGGCAACGTGCACAAGGTGCAGACGATCCTCTTCGTGCGAGAGATCCCGTTCCGACGCGTCGATGTGCGCCAGGATCGGGGGCAGCCGAGGGATGCGCGCTTCCTCGCCATCAACCCGATGGGCAAGGTGCCGGCCGTGCGGTTCGACGACGGCGACATGCTGAGCGATTCCGGCGCGCTTCTCTTTCACTTCGCGGACGGCACGCCTCTATGGCCTGAAAGCCGTCGTGTGCAAGCCGAGGTGCTCCGCTGGATGTTCTTCGAGCAGTACAGCCACGAACCGGCGCTGGCGGTGCTGCGCTATGTGAAGCGCTTCATGCCGCGCGATGCCGCAACGGCCGTGAGAGTTGCGGAACTCGAGGCCAAGTCGAGATTTGCGCTGGGCGTGCTCGAAAGCGAATTGCAACGCCGGAAGTGGATCGCCGGCACCGAGGGCCCGACCATCGCGGACATGGCGCTTTATCCCTATACGCGGCTTGCTCCAGAGGTCGGTCTCGAGATCGGGGCTTGGCCGGGCGTCGCCGCCTGGCTCGGGAGGGTCGAGGCCCTCCCACGGCATCTGCCTCTCTATGCCGATGCCGCCCGCGAGGTAATCGGGTTCGACGACTACTTTGCCGGCTCAGCGTCGCCTTAGTTGGCCGGGTCGAGCTGCAGCGCCGAGACGCCGATCGCCAGATTGAGGCCCTGCTGGGCGCCAACCGACAGCGGCTGCAGCGTGATGGTGCGGCGTGATCCGCCGACCAGTGCATTGGCGCCCACACCGACGCCGACGGTCGCTTCGCCCGAGACGCCGGCATAGGTTCCTGCCAGTACGCCCGGCGAAACATCGTCACGGGTCGGCGCGAATACGGCCCACGTGATGACGCCCGAGGCGGTGACGCCGAGATCCAGGCCGAACTTGTTGATGCGCCCGAAGTAGGCTTCGCGGAGATCGCCGGTCTGGAAGACGCAGTCCATGCGCTTCGAGGACCCGATGATGAAGCCGATGCCGCCCTCGACCGAGCAATTCAGCACGCCGACCTCGATCGCGGGTTGTGCGAGAGCCGGTGTGGCCAACCCCATCGCGATCGGCAGGATGGCGGCCAGAGTCTTGAATTTCGTCATGGGGAGTTCAGCCTCTCGGGTGAGGTGGAGATTCGTGTGTTCATGATACCATCCCCTACGCTTTACCGCTGCGGGTGGCTCATACAGTCTGACAAAAAGTCTGACACGAGCGATCAGTCGAGCGATGGGCTGCGCGCGAACCGAAGCCGGACCGGAGGCCTGATCCGTAGGACCGTACCATGGCGAAGTCAGTGTCGACCGAGGGATCATTTGGGTATCGGCTGGCCGTCCAGGCGAGCCTCGTCGCCCTCTGTGCATGGTTTGTCGTGTTCGCATCGCTGGGAGCTGCGGCACAGCAATGCAGCGCCGACGTGCAATGTCGCGATTTCGGGCGGGCGCGGACCTACTGCTCGGGCAATACGCTCGTGACGACCAAAAGCCGGTGCATGGGGTCCTGTCAGGAGGTCGAAGTCTCGCGCCGGGCGTGCCCGGGGCCCTGCGTCGGCGACCGCTGCGTCGGAGGGCCGATCGGCTCGTCGCCGGCCGATCCACCGAACAGCCGCCGCAGCGTCGTCGGAGGGGCATGCGCGGAGATCTGTACGTGCAAGGGCAAGACGCTGACCTATGGCGTCGGGTTCGCTCGGACGGCGAAGCAGTGCCGGAAACGCACGGTCGAGTGCGTCTATGGCTGCACGTGCGATCCCGAGCCGAGATGCCTCAAACGAGGCGAAAGCTAGTCGCGCGAGGGCCGGCGAGATGCTTTCCTGATCAGGCCAACGAGGGCAGCGGTGCAGTTCTACTATCCTGACATCGAGGAGATGCCGCTCCCGTACGGGCATCGGTTTCCGGGCGGCAAGTACCGGTTGCTGCGTGAAAAGGTGGTGAACTCGGGCATTCTGCCAGCGGACTGGCTGGTTTCGTCACCAACCATCGGGGTCGGGGATCTCGAGCGCGCGCATTCGAGCGCCTATGTCTCGGCGGTCCTCGACGGCACGCTCGCGGCCGACGCGGTGCGCAGGATCGGGTTACCATGGAGCGAGACCCTGGTCCGGCGATCACGCGCCACGGTCGGTGGTGCGCTGGCTGCGGCGCGTTCGGCGCTCGCGCACGGGCTTTCAGGGCAGCTCGCGGGGGGCACGCACCATGCACACAGGGACTTCGGCTCGGGCTTCTGCGTGTTCAACGACCTCGCGGTGACGTGCCTCGTCCTGCTCGAGACGAACGTGCTGCAGCGGATCGCGATCGTGGATCTCGACGTACACCAGGGTGACGGGAATTCCGCGATCCTACGAGGCGTGCCGGGGATGCTCGTCGTCGGCGTGCAGGGGGCGCGCAACTTCCCGTTCCGTCGCGTTCCGTCCGATATCGACGTCGAGTTGCCGGATCAGACCGAGGATCGCGGCTATCTCTCGGCGCTCGCCGAGGTGCTGCCCGCGGTCGAGGCCCACAAGCCGGATCTCGTCCTCTATCTGTCGGGCGCGGACCCGCTGCTCGAGGATCGACTCGGGCGGCTCGCCCTCTCGGCCGAAGGCCTCGCCGAGCGCGACCGGATGGTATTCGAGATGTGCCGGCGGCGTGGATTTCCGGTTTCGATCGCCATCGGCGGCGGCTATGCCCAACCCATCGACGTGACGGTGTCGGCCTATGCCCAGACGTTCCGCGTCGCCCGCGAGGTCATGCGCGTCTAGTGTGGCGGTTTCGAAGCCCGCTTCAGTGGCTCGGTGAACTCTCAAAGCGGGCTTCGAAACATGACGCCACACTAAGCTCATGACTTTTCTAGTGTCCTTTCGACCGCGACGTTCGTCGAGAGGTTGCCGCGAAATGAAGCGATCTTCGCGGTCGGGACACTAGCCGGGGAGACTATTGCGCCGGCTGGCGGGTGGGACGCTCGGCCTGCTGGGTCGCTGCACGAGTTGCGGCGGGCAGCGACCAGAGCGTGTTCACGCCTTGCTCGCCACCCATGAAGGTCGCGGGGAACGTTCCGCTCCACTTCTCGATCTTCCGGTACTCGACGACGAGGGGATTGCTCGCGAGCGACTGACCGAGAGCGCGGACAGCTTCGGCCTGAGCCTCGCCCTGGACCTTGATCTCGGAGGCGCGGCCGTCGGCGCGGGCCGTGTCGGCGTCGCGCTGGGCGACGGCGGTCTGGGTGACCTGCGTCGTCGTCAGTTTCTGGCGCTCGAGGACGAAGCGCTCGGTCTCGGCCTGCTCGCGCGCCACCTGCTTGTCGCGGATCGCCTTCGTGTACTCCGGCGGGAAGCCGATGTTGACCACAGAGAAGCCGGTGATTTCGATGTCGTCGGGCATGCGGGCGGCGAAGGCCTGTTGCGAGCGATCGCGGTACTCGGTGCGTTTGCGCAGGAGATCGTTGACGGTGTAGCCGCTCGTCATGCCCTTCACGGCATCGTTCAGGCGCGGCTGGATGATCCGGGTCTCGAACTGGGCGAGCGAGCCGAACTGGATGTAGAGGTCCTGGACCTTGTCGCGCTTGACCAGCCAGTTGACGGTCACTTCGATCGGCAGCTCGAGTGGATCCTGGGACGCGGCCGATAGCGTCTTGGTGAAAGCCCGCTCGCGGACCTCCATCTCCTCGACGGTATCGGCGTACGGGATCTTCACATGGAGGCCCGGATCGACAACGCTGATCACGTTGCCGAAGCGCTTGACGATGCCGACGTGGCCGGCGTCGATCCGGTAGACGCCCATCCATAGAATCGACAGCGCGAAGAATGCGGCGAGCGACAGCAAGACGGCGCCCATGCGGAAGGCCGGCAGCTTCGATGGCGACGGCAGGTTGGCAATCGGCGGGCGCGTCTGCATGGGATGGCTCCTCGGCGAGCTTGGAGACAGCGAGCCGTCCGAGGGGATGCGGACGCTCCTCAGATAGCGCTAGCCCATTTTTCCTACTTATTGATTTATTTTCCTAATTTCGCTTGTTCCCGGCTCCGCCGCCAGCGGTTCCATCACTTCCGGCCCGCCCTTCGGTGGAGGGTTTCGAGCCAGGAGCGGGGCGCTCGTCGAGACGCTCGAACTCGCCGTCGATGACAGGGCCGTCCGATGCGTCCGGACCATCCGGTCGTGGCCGAGTGAACTCACCGGATGCCATCGACGCGGTGCGATGCCGCTCGACCCTGACCTCGCCGGCCACGATGGCGTTGCGCAAGGCCATGCGCGCGATGAGGGTCCGCACCGGTGGCAGGAGCAACAAAAGGCCCGCCACATCGGCGATGAGGCCCGGCGTCATCAGCAGGACGCCCCCCACGGCCAGCAGAGCGCCTTCGAGCATCGCCGTCACTGGTGGTTCGCCGCGCGCCAACGCCTCGCGCGTCTTTATTGCCGACGACAATCCGCTCTGGCTGACGACGACGGCTCCGATCACGAAGGTCGCAATGACGATCGCGAGCGTCGGCCAGAACCCGATCCATTGGCCAGCCTTGATGAGGAGGGCCAATTCGATAAGCGGGATGGCGACGAGAAGGATGAGGCCGATCATGACCTTGGTTGTGCTTTCTCGGCTGGCACTGGCATGACTTCTGCCCGATGGCGTCGCGGGCCCCGCTTGGCTTCAACGATTCAATAGCCTAAATTCCGTCGACCTGACGCGGTGCATGCAACGCCGTAGCGTCCAATCGGGGAAGCTCCATCGTCAATAGGCATTTCGTGTGTCGTTGACATCTGGAGCATTCCAGTGACGCTCCATATATCACTCGCATCGATCATGGGTTGCCCCCGCGGCCCTGACTTGGAAAGCACCTTAGAGCATGGACGGCACAATCGACATCTTCACGCTGCTCATCCTGGCGCTGGCGGTCGTCATCATCCTGCGGTTGCGGAGCGTTCTCGGCCGCAAGAGCAGCGAGGACGATGCGCGAGTCGAGCGGTACAAGGCCGAGCAACGGGCCCGTGCCGCCACGGCGCAGACGCAGGACAAGGTCGTCACGCTGCCGCGCAGGGACAGACCCGAACCGGTTGCGGAGGCGGCGCAGCCGGCGCCGGCCACGGCCGTCGAAGAACGCTTGCGCACGCTCGCCTCGGACAATCCGGTGCTCGCCGACGGGCTGCTGTCCATCGTTCGCGCCGATCGCAATTTCGACCCGGAGCACTTCATCGGGGGCGCGCGACAAGCCTACGAAATGATCGTGACCGCCTTCGCGGAAGGCAATCGCAAGGTGCTCAAGGGGCTCCTCAGCAAGGAAGTGTTCGATGGTTTCTCGGCAGCGCTGAGCGAGCGGGAGAACCGTGGGGAGCAGATCGACCAGAGTTTCGTCGGCATCAACAAGGCCGATATCGTCGAGGCCGAAATGAAGGCTGGAACGGCACACGTGACGGTTCGGTTCGTCAGCGAACTCATCTCGGCGACGCGCGACAAGGCCGGCGTGGTCATCAGTGGCGATCCGAAGCGCATCAAGGAAGTGATCGATATCTGGACGTTCGCGCGGGATATCGCTTCGCGCGATCCGAACTGGAAGCTGGTGGCCACGCAAGCACCAGCCTGATGGCATTGACGCCGACCGGCGGGGCATTCGACCGCCGGCAGCGACGTTGGGGGACCGTTTGGGCGTGAGGATCCGGTGGCAAGCCGCGCGACGAGGCGGCGCATCTTTCGTCGCGCCGTGCTGCGTGGCGATGCTGTGCGTCGCTCTCATCACCGAAGCGTTCGCGTCCGATGGGGCAGCGGCATCGAAACCGCGTGCGGCAACGGGCGGCACGTCAACGCCCGATGCGCGCGTCGCGAGGTCCGGCAAGACAACCAAGTCCAACATGACATCCGCCACCTACGAGCCCGTCGCGTTCGCCGATCTGCCGAATTGGGCGGCAGACGATCACCTCGCGGCCTTCAAAGCGTTCCTCGTCTCGTGCCCCAAGGTCAAGCAACGGGTGGCGCGGCATGGGCGTGACGCCGGGCTCGGGCAAGCGTGCGACGCGGCGATCGCCATGCCGGCGAAGGTGACGCGGGTGATGGCGAAGGGGTTTTTCGAGCAGCATTTCCAGCCGCAACGGGTGGTGCACGCGGCTCGGGAGGGTCTGCTGACGGGATACTACGAGCCTCTGATCGAGGGCTCCCGGATGCGCGACGCCCGCTTCCAGACGGCGTTGTTCAAGCGCCCGGCCGATCTCGTCACCGTCGTACCCGAAACGCGCGGCGCCGTTGCCGGGACACTCACCCATGCGCGACGGACCTCGGCGGGGCTCGTGCCACATCTGAGCCGCGCGGAGATCGATCGCGGGGCACTCGCCGGGCAGGGCCTCGAACTCCTCTATCTCGCGGATCCCGTCGACAAGTTCTTCCTGCAGATCCAGGGCTCGGGGCGGATCAAGCTCCGCGACGGCACCACCGTGCGGGTCCAGTACGATGGAAAGAACGGTCACCCCTACAGCTCGATCGGACGCTACCTGATCGACAAGGGCCTGCTTGCCGCGGACCGCATGTCGATGGGGGCGCTCGGTCGATGGCTGAAGGCGGATCTGGTGCGCGGCCGCGAGGTGATGAACCAGAACGCCTCCTACGTGTTCTTCAAGGAGTTGCCCGCGGCGGCCGAAGGACCGCTCGGTGCGCTCGAGGTCGCGCTCACGGCGGGCCGGTCGCTGGCCATCGATCCGGGTCTGCACCGGTTGGGGAGCCCGATCTACGTCTCGGCGCCGACGCTGCGGCCGGGAGGCAAGGCGCAGGCCTTCCATCGGCTGCTGATCGCTCAGGATGTCGGCTCCGCCATCAAGGGACCCGAGCGCGGCGACATCTATTTCGGATCCGGTGAGACGGCGGCGGCGGTTGCCGGGAAAGTTCGCCATCCCGGCAACCTGTTCGTGCTCGTCGCGCGCGGCACGGCGGCTGGCGGAACGCCGGGTGGGAAAGCCGTCAGTACCGCACGGCCATGACCTCCGACCCCGAGGGTGGCTCTGGGAAACGACGGGGCAAGCCAACCGGGGCAGCTCACGAGGATCAGTCACTCTGGCAGCGGATCGCGTCGACCGTGTCGCCGACGAAGCGCGGCAAGCCGAGGGTGCCGGATGTCGAAACGCCGCGGCTGCCGGGGCTGGGTGGGGCGGCATCGAGTCCGGCGACAGGCCATCCCAAAGCACCGCCGGCTGGG
>JBGSJD010000421.1:0-2489 GCA_041742195.1 Hyphomicrobiaceae bacterium | reverse complement strand
GCGCGGAGCGGCCCGGGCGAAGCGAGCATCAGCGCGGCGACGGCCACAGCCGTGCCGGCTCGAAGCCACACCTCTTTCGCCCTGCCGCTCACCGAGGCCCGCTTTCCGGAGTTGTCGATCCGTCAGGATCGCGAATGGGTGGCGTCGACGCAGGAACAGGACCAATGACGCCTCGCGCATCATGGCGGCACAGCGGTTAAGGCCCCGTTGATGCTTGCGCCGTCAGCCCGCCGGGGCGTCCACGCGCATCATCGTCGCCTGCAGGATACCGCAGACCTCGACACCCTTGGCGCCGACGACGCTGACGTCCATGCGCGTCGCGATCAGGGTGCGGCCGGCCCGAACCACCTGGCCTTCGGCCCGCAATAAGGTGCCGCTCGCCGGCCGGACGAAATTGACCTTGTACTCGACCGTCAGTACCTCGCTGCCGGCGGGGAGCAGGGAGAGCGCGGCATAGCCGCCGGAATTGTCGCCGATGGCCCCGACCACGCCACCGTGGAAGTGGCCGTGCTGCTGCGAGACCGTTTCCGAGAACGGCACCTCGATCACCACCCGGCCCGGCGTCACCGCGACGAGCCGGGCGCCGATCGCCCGCATCAGGCCCTGCATCCCGAAGCTGGCCCTGACCACCGCTTCGAAGTCGGGATTGGACGGGGCGACGGCGCTGCTCATGGCCGGCGTGCGAGGAAGTCCGTGACCGCGGTCTTGTAGCTGCGGTCACCGACCGCTTTCATGTGGTCGCGCCCCTCGATGACGAACGCTTCGCCCCGCGGCAACAGCTTGGCGAGGTCGGCGGCCTTGCCCCCGATCACGTCGTCGCTGCCGACGGCAACCAGAGCCGGACAGGGGATTGTGGCGAGGGCTTCAGGCGTGATCGGGTCGCGCGACGACCGGATACAGGCGGCGAGCGCCTTTAGATCGCTCTTGGTCTGCTCGGCGAAGGCGCGGAACGTGCGCGCCGTCGCGTTGGTCACGTCGTCGATGCTGGGGGCTTCGAGTGCCGCCGCGATCGGGCCCGTCCCGGCCATGGGCCGCACCATGTTGCCGCCGAGCCCCGCGAAGATGGCGCTCCTGACCCGCTCGGGATGCGCGATGGCGAGAAACGCGGTGATCCGCGCGCCCATGGAATAGCCCATGACGTCGGCGGTCGCGATGCCGAGATGATCCATCAGCCGGCGCACGTCCTCGGCCATGCGCGGCCCGCCGTAGAGCGACGGATCGTGAATCTTCTCCGAGTTCCCGTGCCCCCGGTTGTCGATGGCGATCACCCGCCGGCCGCCGGCCTTGAGGTGCCGCACCCAGCCCGTATCGACCCAGTTGACCTGGGAATTGGAGGCGAAACCGTGCACCAGCACGATGGGCTCGCCCTCGCCCTCGTCGAGATAGGCGAGCTCGACGCCATCGGAATTGAAGTGGGGCACGCCGGATTGCTCCCTGTATGTCGCGAGTGGGCGAAAATGACCGCTGCCGGCCCGACCGGCGCGACCGAATGGCGCTCAGTGTCATGCTCGATTGCCGGGTGTCAATCGTCGCGGCGTGGCGTTATGGTGCAGCCGAACGAACGAGCCGCGCCGCACGGGAGCATGACCATGGCCGCCAGCGTTGTCCCCCATTTCGCCAACGATACCGGCGTCGCGCGCATCAAGATCGGCGTTCACGAGCTGAACTGCATGGGCGCCCGCCCTCCGTACGATCACCCCCACGTCTACCTCGACATGGGCGCCGACACCGAGATCCTGTGCCCCTACTGCTCGACCGTCTACGTCTATGACGAAGCTCTCGACGCGACCGCGTCGGAGCCGGCCGGTTGCCTCGTCGCCACGCACGGCCATGCGCACACGGATGCCTGAGGCGAGCAGGCCGCGGATCTGACGGCATGGCTGCATCAGGTCGCCGACCCGTACTGATAGCTGGCGGCGGCATCGGAGGCTTGTCCCTGGCCTTGGCTCTGGCGCGGTTGGGCCTTCCGTCACGCGTTGTCGAGCGGCGCGCGGAGTGGTCGGAAGCCGGTGCCGGTATCCAGATATCGCCCAACGGCGTCCACGTCCTCGAGCGCTTGGGCGTCGCCGACATGCTCGCCCCTTCTGCGGGCATGCCGGAGGCGATCGTCGTCCGCGATGGACGTAAGGGGGCCGACCTGCAGCGATTGCCCCTCGGCAATTGGATCCGCGAGCGCCACGGCGCGCCCTATTGGCTCGCTCATCGCCAGGATCTGCAGGCGGTTCTCCTCGATGCCGTACGTCGCGAGCCGCTGGTGGCCCTGCAACCCGGCGTCGAGGTGGCGAGCTACGCCGAACACGATTCGGGTGTGACACTCCAGTCCGCCGCCGGCGCCAGCATCGAAGGCAGCTGCCTCGTCGGTGCCGACGGGGTGTTCTCACGCATTCGCCAGCAGCTGTTCGCGCCCAAAGCGCCTGCTTTTTCCGGCTGGACCGCTTGCCGAACGGTCGTCCCCGCCGACCGGTTCGCACCCGGCGGCCCGGTGGATC
>JBGSJD010000420.1:0-1899 GCA_041742195.1 Hyphomicrobiaceae bacterium | reverse complement strand
GTCGCGACCGGCGTGGCCGCACGGGGCTGGGTCGGAGCCCATGTCCCGAGCTGGCCGGCGACCTTTTCCGCGACCGACTGCAGGAGCGTCGGCGTCACGGACGCCCAAGGCTCCTTGGCCCCGGGCGCCGATGCCGCCACTTCCTCACCCGTAATCCGGTTGACGCGCTTGCCGCTCGCATCCGTCACATCCCAGATATAGGAGACCTTGACGCCTCCCCGATCCCGAGCCGCAACGAGGTAGCCGCGCATGCCGTAATCGGCCGACGGATCGCGATCCGGGAGGATCCCGATCCGGTTGCGTTCACCGGCCTGGCTGAGCTGATCTCTGAGTTGCTGTGCCACAGCGTCAGGGGCACCGATGATCGGGGCCAGCGCGAAGCGCGCTGCCATGACGGGCTTCGCCGGGGCCGCTGGCGGTTGCGCCACCGTCTCCGTCGTCACCTCGTTACCCCCGAGAATGTTGCCCGCTGTCTCGCAGCCGGCCATCCCCATGCAGACCGCGACGACGCCTGAGGCGACACCGAACGTCCGAAGTCTTGTCCACGCCGTAGCAGCGCCGAAGTCCGTCACGACGACGTCCCCTTCTTGCTTGTCTTCCCGCTGACACTCGGCGGCCGGCGTACAAACTTAGCGGCCAACGTGCGCGAATCTCTTGTGATTCAGCGCTTATTTGCCGTCTAACCCTCCCCCTCCCCGTCGTCCAGCCCCAGATCGGACGTTTTCACCGGCCAAGACCCTGATAAGCTGGACCCTCCCCTACACATCTGTGGATAAACTACAGCAAAACGATGGCAGACACCTGCCGACCGTAATCCGGCTCACCTCGATGCGTCGCCCGCCGATAGCTGAAAAGACGCGTTTCGTCGTCGTAGGTGCAGGCCGTGGCACTCTCGACGGTATCGAGACCGAGCCGTTCCAGCCGCGCCAGCACATAGCCCGGGAGATCGAAACGCGGCCGAGCCTCTGGCGACGGGCGCCGGAAGAACAGGGCGTTCTCCGCGCCAGTTGCAAGAAAGCGCTCCTCGAACTCCGGGCCGACCTCGTAGGCCCCCGGCCCGATGCACGGCCCGAGCGCCGCCCGGATCCGACCCGGCTTCGCTCCGATCTGCACCATCGCCGCCACCGTCGCCTCGAGGACGCCGGTCAGCGCGCCCTTCCATCCGGCATGGGCGGCGCCGACGACCCGCCCTTCCGGGTCTGCGAAAAGCACCGGCGCGCAATCCGCAGCCAGTGCGCCCAGCACCAGACCCGGGACCCGCGTCACCATCGCATCGGCTTTCGGATTGTGCCCGATCTGCCAGGGCTCGGTGACGATGACGGCATCGGCGCTGTGCACCTGATGGCAGGTGAGGAGGCTTTCCGCGCCGGTCCCGAGATGCCGTGCCACCCGTGCCCTGTTCTCGAGCACCGCCGCCCGCTCGTCGCGCGAGCCGACGCCACAGTTGAGCCCCGCATAGATCCCCGTAGAAACGCCGCCCTCGCGCGTGAAGAAGCCGTGATCCGCGACCGTCCCCATTTCGGCGAGGCAGTCGGCAGTGATCGGACTAGGCATCAGGTCCCTCCCATTCCATTGCGCTCCGAGCGATCAGGGCGCGACCGTAGCCGGCGCAAGCCCGGGCAGCATATCCCCGTAGCCGCGTCGCAACCCCAGCACCTTGAACCGGCCGCCCATTCCCATCGGCGCCATCAGCCGCGCGATACCGGTCTCGATCTCGCCGGCGCGACCGGGATTGGCCGCCATCAGCCGCGACGCGCGTTCGCTGATGCCCAGTATGCCGAGAAACCGGGCCTGCGTGAGGGGACCGTCGATTGTGAAACCGGCCTGCCGCGCCAGCGCGGCGACGGCTGCGAAATCGACCTGCGCCGTCAGGTCCGCTTCGCCGGGCGACGTCAGCGG
>JBGSJD010000419.1:0-14034 GCA_041742195.1 Hyphomicrobiaceae bacterium | reverse complement strand
CCGAACGCGACCATGGCGTAGTTGCGGGGATCGCGGCCCCGCTCGACCGAAACGAGGCGGAGTGCGTTCTCCATGTTCGTCGTCGCGATCATGTGCACGCCCCACGCCGCCTCCGCGACGGAAATACCGAGCGGCCGCGCGACGTGGTTCTCGAGGCCTTCGGTCGCCGCCGCCACGTCGAGCGTCATCGTGCCCGCGTTGAAGCGGTCCGGCGAGATGTACCCCAGCACGACGTTGGCATCGGTGATCGTCGGACGTGTGCCGCCCTTGCGATAGCAGATCGGACCCGGCACGGCGCCGGCGCTGTCCGGACCCACCACGATCATGCCCTTCTCGACCCGCGCGATGCTGCCGCCACCCGCCCCGATCTCCTGCATCTCGACGGCAGGCAGATTGAGCGGCAGGCCGCTGCCGCGTCGCGAGCGCACCAGATCGACTTCGAACGTCGGCATGATCGCCGGCGTGCCGTTGTCGATGGCGCCGAGTTTGGCGGTCGTGCCGCCCATGTCGAACGTGACGACGTCCGTCCGCCCGACCGATCGCGCCACCTCCGCGCACATCAGGATGCCGGCCGCCGGCCCGGACTCGATCACGCGCACCGGATAGTCCCGCGCCATCGCCGGCGAAGCGAGGCCCGCATTCGACTGCATGATGAGCAGACGATCATGGCAGCCGAGATCAGCGAGCGTCGCCTCGAGCCGTTTGAGGTAGCGGTCCATGATCGGCATGACGTAGGCGTTCGTCACGGCCGTGCTCGTCCGCTCGTACTCCCGGAACTTCGGTGACACGTCGGACGACAGCGTCACCGCGATGCCCGGCGCCCTCTGGCGCACGCGATCCGCGATCCGCTGCTCGTGCTCCGGATTGGCATAGGCGTGCAGCAACGCGATCGCGATGGATTGGCGGCCCGCCGCCAGCAACGCGTCGATGGCCCGATCGACGCTCTCCATGTCGAGCGGTGTCACCACGCTGCCGTCGGCCGCCACGCGCTCGTGCACCTCGAAGATATGCCGGCGACGCACCAGCGGCACGGGCTTGTTGATGTAGAGATCGTAGGTCTCGTACCGCTTCTGCCGCCCGATCAGCAGCACGTCGCGGAACCCTTCGGTGGTAAGAAGTCCGGTCGCCGCCCCCTTGCGCACGAGCACGGCGTTGGTCGCGACCGTGGTCGCGTGCAGTACGGCCGCGAGATCACCGCCACCGATCCCGGCCGCAGCGAGGATATCCTTGAGGCCGGCCTCCACCGCGACGCTCGGATCTTCTGGCGTGGTCGGAACCTTGCCTGTGATCGTGCGATTGGACCGGCTGTCGTGAAGGACGAAGTCCGTGAACGTGCCGCCGATGTCGAATGCCACTCGGATCATGAACTCACTGCCCCTCGATTGACGACACGGCTAACAATCGCCGGCTGGACGTGACGAGGCCGACGCGATCACGTCGCGAACAGCATCCTGAGACGCGCATCGAGCGCATTGCGCATGTTCTGGCGCGCGGCCGTTTCGGCAGCCCCCGCATCCCGGCGTTCTATGGCGTCGACCAGTTCCGTATTCTCGGCGAGCTCGGCCTTCCAACGCCCCTTCAGGCTGAACGTCGTGCCCCTGAGCAGCGCCAGCGTATCGCTGAACTCGTCGAGCGACTGGCTGAAATACCGGTTGTGGGCAGCTTCATGGATCGTCGCATGAAAGATGCGGTTGATACGCGCGAGAGCGCGCGCGTCGGGCGAGGCCCGCGCGAAATCCTGCAACACGCGCCGCATCGCCGCGATGTCGGCCGGCCCCGCATGCTGGGCCGCGAGACGGGCCGCCGCACCTTCGAGCACCTCCCGCATGGCGTAAAGCTCGACGACCGCCTGCCGGTCGAGTTCCGTAACGATCAGGCCTCGCCCCGGCGCCTGTCGTAGCAGGCCACGCGTTTGCAGCTTTTGCAGCGCCTGTCGGACCGGTGTGCGACTGATGCCGAGCAATCTCGACATCTCGTCCTCCCGCACGCGCTCCCCGGGCTCCAGCGTTTGATCCCGGATCGCGTCGAGGAGCATCCGATAGGCATATTCGGCCCGCGAGGTGCCCTCGAAGTCATCGACCGCCGATTGCCCCGTGACTGCCACTGCGTACCATTCTCCAAGACACAGGCCGTCACATGCGGCGCTGGTCGTCGCCAATCTTGCTTTGTGTACCACTGTATACAATAGTGACCCCATGTCCACCGGCGGGAAGCGCCGGGTGTCGTCGTCGAGGGGTAGGAACATGAACCGTCTGCCGAACAGCCTGCACGCACTGGACGTTGCGAGCCTGGTGCATCCTCAATCGAACCTGCGCAAGCACCTGGAGCAAGGCCCGACGATCTACGCCAAGGGCAAAGGCATCTTCATCTACGACGAGGATGGCCGCGAGTATCTCGAAGCGGCGGCTGGCCTCTGGTGCGCCTCCCTCGGCTTCGGCGTCGAGCGCTTGGCGAAGGTCGCCTACGACCAGATGTGCAAGGTCGGCTACTATCACATCTACCGCTCCGCCTCGAACGAGACCGCGATCGAACTCGCCGCCAAGCTGCTCGAGATGGCGCCGGTGCCCATGTCGAAGGTCTTCTTCCAGTGCTCGGGCTCCGAAGCCAACGATACCGCGGTTAAGGTCGTCTGGTACTACTGGCACGCCCACGGCAAGCCCGAGAAGCGCAAGATCATCGGCCGCAAGATGGGCTATCACGGCTCGACGTGCGCCTCCGCGTCGATCTCCGGCAAGCCCGACATGCATCAGGAATCGGGCCTTCCCTTCGACGCCTTCCGCCACACGGAATTCCCGAACTACTATCGCAACCAGCTTCCCGGCGAGACCGAGGACGACTACTCGACCCGCATGGCTCAGGCGCTCGAGGACCTGATCGTCGCCGAAGGCCCCGAAACGGTGGCGGCCTTCTGGGCCGAGCCGGTGATGGGCGCCGGCGGCGCGGTGCTGCCCCCGAAGGGCTACTTCGCCAAGATCCAGGCCGTCCTGCAGAAGTACGACGTCCTGTTCGTCGCCGACGAAGTGATCTGCGGCTTCGGCCGCACGGGCAACATGTGGGGCAGCCAGACCTATGACCTGAAGCCCGACATGATCTCCTGCGCCAAGGCGCTCTCGGCAGGCCTCGCGCCGATCTCCGCGCTACTGCTCAACGAGCGCGTCTTCCAGGCCCTCATGATCGAGAGCGACAAGGTCGGCCACTTCGCGCACGGCTACACCTACGCCGGCCATCCCGTGACGACCGCAGTCGCGCTGGAGACGCTCAAGATCTACGACGAGATGGACATGGTCGGCCACGTCCGGAAGGTCGAGAAGCCGTTCCTGGCTGAGTTGAAGGCACTCGAGAACCACCCGTTGATCGGCGAATTCCGTGGCATCGGCCTCATCGGCGCACTCGAGGTCGTCAAGGACAAGGCGACGCGTGAGATGTACCCGGCCGACGTCGGCGTCATGGACATACTCGCTGGCAACGCCAGAAAGCACGGCCTGATCCTGCGCCTCGTCGGCAATCGCATCGCCTTCTCGCCGCCCCTGATCATCACGGAGGGCGAGGTGCGCGAAATGGCGCGCCGTATGCGCAGCGCCCTCGACGACACCTGGACCGCGGTGCGCGCGAACTGAACGACGTCGGCGGCTCAATCGGGAATGTCGGCTTCGGGGCCACAAGCGGCCCCGAAGCCCTATGCGGGGTGACGCCGTTCGCGTCGTCGGCCCGATCGGATCGGAACTCGGGGCACAAAGCAACTTAGCGAATGTTCACAGCACGCATCGTCGTTCAATCTGACTTCTCTTCGATCTCGCGTCTGATCTCATCCAAGCGACGCCCCTCGTAAGTCCATTCCCATGGCCCGGACAGAGCCTGGACCTCCTGGCCCAGTGCCCTGTACGCCTGAAGCGCGGCATCTGAGAGCGAAGTTATTTCCCCGTTGAACTCGACTTGATTTCGCTCATCGACAGTCCGGCATGTGATCGAAGGTGCCTTGGCAAGTTGCAGAACCGTGCCCGGCCTCAAACCAAGCATAGAGAGCTGGAAACGGGATCTGCGCTTGGCGGCGACAACGTCCGCTTTATCTTCCGCCGTCTCGAACACCTCATCGCCGAGACGGATCTCGCGAATGGCAGCGAGCTTCAACGCTGCAAGCACACGCTCCGGCGAGATGCGAAAAAACTCACGATTGCGGCTGACCCGATGGTCCCCGAAGGCGTCGTGAAGCAGCCCTTCAACGGTGTCGCTGTTGACGACCTCACACGCGTAGAACAGCTCGAAAGGCAGAGGCACGCCCGTCTGAAAAAGTTGCCGTATCCGCCCGGCGAGGTCAGCGTTCGTCCTGCCGACCTTCACAAGGCCGGACATGGCTTCGTTAGTGAGCAAGTACACGATCTCGGCCATACCTCACCCCTTCCGATGAACTTCACACGCGCCCACCGCAACGCCTGCCACACCGCGACACATCTCGATGAACGCGGCTTCAGGCCAGCTACTCAACGCAGTATTCGCAATCGCCGAGAGCAGACGAACATTCCCTCGCGCGTAGCCGCCGCTATTGTCGATCCGGTCGAGCGAGGGCCGGAACGGATAGCAGTGCGGCCGGCTCACCGAGTAATGCTCCCACTCCGTATCTTCGAACGGAAGTCCGGACAGCTGGCACCGCCCGCCACTGGCGACCCATAGGGCGGCAAACTCCTCCTTGGTCAGGCAATCCCAACTGCGGCCGTTTCGCCGGGCCCGACCCAACGCCGCCGAGTACGCAGCCCGCGCCATCGGTGGAAGATCATCGAAGTTCATGATGAGCCGGCCTCCAGAATGTCGAGCTTCGGCAGCGCCCTCACGATTTTCATCGTCTCCAGGCTTGTACACCGCTCACTGTCCCTGGTGTAGCGTCTCTGACGTTTGGTACCTGTTCCGCCCGCTGGCGCGCCCCCGCGAGTTGATCGCCGCGTGGCGTGCCGACGACAACGGCTGCCGCCCGCACACGAGCCTCGGCTTGAGGGACGACGGTTCGCCTGTCCATGATCCACTTGCTCACCAGACACGACCGATTGGGCGTGAATTGAAGACAATCTTTCCGGATACCCGAACGGCGCACGGGAGCCACTGGAGGGCTCCCGTGCTTGAACTGCAAAATCCTGGATGGTGGCGATTGCCTCAATGCAGCGGGAAGCGCACCCCGGCCTTGCCCGTGACAGAGCTGTAATCGCGCGCACCCAGGCCGTCATAGCTGACACCGATGTCCAGCGTCACTCCGGACGGCGCCTGCGATTTCAGACCGAGCTCGATCTGACCGCGGACACCCTCGGGACCCGAACCGAGCCCGTCGAGACCGGCCAGCCCGGCGGCAGTGGCTTCCGAAGCAAAGTTCCAGATCAGGTTGGTCGCGAGTGTCGGCTCGAGAATGACACCGGACGCCGTCTCGAACACCTGGCTGAACTGTGGACCGGCCTTCACCTGACCGAACCGGGTCGTGATGGTCGGGATCGTGATGCCAAGGCCGTCCACATAGGTCTCGGACTTGTCCTCGAAATAGGTGGCCGAGATCCGCGGCTGCACCCTCATGTCACCAAACTGATAGCGACCGGTGAGCGACGTTGCCGCCAGCCAGCGCGACGTCTCGAAGCTGTCGACATACGTGAGCACCGGGCTCACCTCGTTGCTCGACGTGCCCCAGGCGGCCCGCCCCTGCAGGAAGAGGTTCTTGTCCAGGCGGATGGTGGCATAGGGGCCGGCCATCCAACCGGTTCCTTCCACGAGGCTCTGATCCGTATCGGAGCGCTGGCGCATGGAGTCGAGCTGGATGAAGGTGCCGACCAGAAGAGCGCGATTGAGCACGTAGTCCGCGCCGACCGTCAGCAGTCCGAAGTGGCCGTGCTGCCCGGTGTCGAAGCGATCGTCACGGAAGCTGCCGTACTTGCCTTCGATCCAGATGTCGAAAGGCGAATAGGACGAGCGGGACTTGGGCCCACCACCGTGGGCAAGCTGGAGCCCGTCGATGCCATCTCCGGCCTGCTTCAGCTTGGCCGCTTCGCGCTGAGCTTCCTGCCGGCGGATCTGGTTGAGGCTCGTCGAGAAAGAAAAGCGCTGGTGGCCGCCCGCATCGGCTGCACCATCAGGCCTCGTCTCGGCAATGGGAGCCTCCCATGGATCCGCCCCATGGTTGGTTGCAGTGGCCCCAAAAGCCAGACTTTCGAGCTGCGACTGTGCATCGTTCCGCCCGCCGCTGCCGGACAGACGCATCCGCGAAATCTCGTTGGCGTCCGGGCCGGCGCCAAGTCGCGACGGCTGTCCGGCAGCGTCCGCGAAGCTTGAACTCGATGGAGCACCGGAAGCCGACGGATCGCCTTCCATCAGGCGATCGATCTGCCGCGCCCCGTCGAACCCGTTGCTGACGATCGCATTGCCACGCTGTCCCATGAAGCGGGAGATGGCCTTGACCGTCTTCGTGGTGTTGTCCGTTGCTGCAAACGTCATCGCACTCGACGTCGCGGAGGCATATGAGCCGGAGCCCGAGTACTGCGCCATAACCGTGTAGGAGCCTGAGGTCGGGAAGGCGTAGGTGCAGGTCGCGGTGGAGCTCGTGAGCGCCACGTTGGCGCACATCGTGGTCGCGCCGGCCGTGAACGTCACCGTGCCGCCGAGCGAGGCTGATGTGGACAGGAATTGTGCAGCACCGGTCGAGACCGTGGCCGTGTAGGTGATCGGCTGACCGACCGCGGCCGTCTGGCTCGACGCCACCAAGGCGAGTGTCGTCGTGATCTGGTTGATGCCGAACGACTGTGCGACGGGCGTCGCAGCCGAATAGTTCACATCGCCGGGCTGGCTCGCCGTGACGCCACAGGCGCCCGGAGCGACCATGGTGACGGTGGCGCCGTTGGTGCCGCCCGTCGTGCACACGGCCGTCGTCGTCGAGGCGAACGAGACCGCAAGGCCGGACGTCGCCGATGCCGTCAACACGATCGTCCCACCCGGGGAGAATGTCTGATCGGCAGGCCTGGTGAAGCTGATCGTCTGCGTGGCCAAGCCGATCGCGAAGGACCGCGCGACGGCGGCAGCCGCGGCATAGGACGCATTACCGGCCTGGTTCGCCGTCACCGAACAGGTGCCCACCGAGACGAACGTCACCGTCGCGCCGTTGGTCCCGCCTGTCGTGCAGACCCCCATCGTCGTCGATGAAAACGTCACCGGATTTCCGGACGCGCCGCCGGTCGCCGTCAGACCAACCGTGCCGCCGGGCACAAACGTCTGCGTGCCGGGAGGCGTAAAGCTGATAACCTGCGAGGCAACGCCGATAGCGAACGAGCCCGGCACATTGGTCGCGGCAGCGTAGTTCGTGTTCCCGGCTTGCGATGCCGTCACTGAACAGGTGCCCGCCGAGACGAACGTCACCGTCGCGCCGTTGGTGCCGCCCGTCGTGCACACGCCCGTCGTCGTCGATGAAAACGTCACCGGATTTCCGGACGCGCCGCCGGTCGCCGTCAGACCAACCGTGCCGCCGGGCACAAACGTCTGCGTGCCGGGAGTCGTGAACGAGATCGTTTGAGGAGCTGGCGTTACCGTGACATCGATCGGCGCTGATGTGATGGCGCTGTAGGTCGAATCCGCTGCCTTCGTCGCCGTCACCGAACAGGTCCCGGCGCCTGAGGTCGAGAGCGTGCTGCCGGCAACCGTGCAGGGTCCCGACGCAACGGCATAGGTGACGGCACCCGTGCCACTGCCGCCGGTCGTGCTGAGCGTGCTGGTGCCCGAACCGAAAGCCAGCGTTGGGGGCGCTGCGCTCACATTGAGCGCGGCTTGCAGCTGGCCGGTGTAGGTGAACCCGTTCGCCAGGTTGACCGACCCCTGGGGGACATCAACCGACACGTGCACGGGACCCATCGCACTGCCGGCAGGCACGGTTGCCGTTATGGATGTGGCGCTCACAACCGAAAAGCTTGTGGCGTTGATGCCGCCAAACCTGACCCCGGTGGCCATAAGCAGGTTGGCGCCGCTGATCGTGACGACCGTTCCGCCAGTGACCGGTCCCGTATTCGCCGTCACTGTAGAAAGTGAGGCCGCCGGCAAAGGCGTGTAGTTGATTGTGATGGGACCAGTATTTCCGATGTAGTTATTGCTGTTCAACGTGAAACTGACCGTATTTCCATAAGGATCGAGATACGACGAATCCGAAACGCAGGGCCCGCCGACGCTCGCTTGAAGCCCAATGTCAAATGGCCCACAATTTCCGCTGACAGCTGTAGAACTGAACGACGAATACGGCCCAAAGAACTGCAAACCGAACCATGGCTGCTGGTGTATCGCAAGACCGACCTGAGCGGACCCCAAGTCGGCATACACACACGTTCCCAGGATTTGATCAAACACCACTCTCCCGTTACTCGGGAGGTTGGCACACGTCGCCGTTGCAGCCATCGCGGCGCCCGGCTGCGCCGCGATGAGAAGTCCGGCAGTAGCAACAATGCCTGCGCATTGCAGAAGGGACCTGCGCTTCGCGATCGCAACGGTATCGTGTCTTGATAAACCGCTCGAGGACTTTTTGGGCACATTTCCGGAGCGCGAGACAGCGCTTCTCATCGCAGCCCAAACCAGTGCCAAAGCAGTCCCAACCGTCCGCATTCGAGCCCCCGCTCCACTGCCTGCTGCGCCCACAAATCAGCAGACCTCCAATTTTCTCGCACAGGATGTTTCGAGAGTTTTGGCTCCGACAGAACGAGCGGTCATCACGGTCGGCCTCCGGATGGGGTCCTTCTGTTGCACGCCTACATCGACTGTCGTTCGGAGGCATGACGGACACCTGCGCGCAATGCCCGCCGACGGCGACGAGACATGAGATGGCGCAGCCGCATGCGCCACGGCCCTCGCGCCCGTGTCACCCCGTCTTTCCCTCAAGGAGCGCGCGCACCGGCACGTGGACGATGGCGTTTTCATCGGGATCGACGGCCTCCGGCCGTCGCAGGCTATGACGGGCTGCAGCGCTGATCTCTCCAAGGCCGGGCTGCCAGCGCCCCGCTTCCGCGAGCTTTGCGGTCTGCGTCTATGCCGCCTCGACGTGCTGTCGGCACGGAATGGGAACGCCAAAAATTACGGAGAAATCTTGTAACAGTTGCCCGGCGCGCCGGCCCACGATCAGGCTTAAACCGTTGATTTTTCTGGTGGGCGCGACAGGGATTGAACCTGTGACCCCACCCGTGTGAAGGGTGTGCTCTACCGCTGAGCTACGCGCCCGAGCCAGAAGGCTCGCCAGAGAACGGTCTTATCGAGCCGCTGCATCCGGCTGTCAAGCGGAACGCCGGCCACGGAGCCGCCGCGCCACGAGCCATCGCCAGCGGTACGGCCCAATGGTCCTCAGACCGCCATCGAGTGACGCGCTCGGCTGCCCCCGAGGTAAGCGTCGAATTCCGCGCAGATGCTGCGCACGAACGGACGTCCCCGCTCCGTCACCTCGAGCCGGTCGTCAACGAGCGTGACGAGGCCGTCCGCATCGCCACGGGCCACGTCCCCGATCCGCGCGAGCACCGGACGCGCCGCCTCGCCGAAGCGGTCGACGAGGGCACGCATCGAGACGCGGAAATCGCACATCAGCCGCTCGATGAGGAACGCGCGCACCCGGTCGTCGCTGCTCACCGCGAAGCCCCGCGCCGTGGCCAGTTCCCCATTCCCGATACGACGCTCGTACTCGCCCGCCGCGACGGAATTCTGCACGAAGCCGCCCGGCAGCTTTCCGATCGCCGAGGCCCCGAAGCCGATCAGCGTATCGGCCCCGTCGCTGGTGTAGCCCTGGAAATTGCGCCTGAGATCAGCCGACGAGAGGCTGTCGCCGGAGCGGGCGAAATGATCGATCCCGACCCGCGTATAGCCCGCATCGACCAGCCGGCGCACGATCGCTTGCGACTGCGCATAGCGCTCGTCCGCGCCCGGAAGCGTCGAACCGTCGATCAGGCGCTGGTGGCGCATCCGCTCCGGCAGATGCGCATAGCCGAACGTCGCGATTCGCTCGGGCTCGAGCCGCAGCACGTCGTCGAGCGTCCGGCCGAGGCTTGAGAGCGTCTGCAACGGGAGGCCGTAGACGAGATCGACGTTCACCGACCTGACGCCATGCGCCCGGAAGAGATCGACGGCGCGTCGGGTGACGGCGAAGTCCTGCAGCCGCCCGATCGCCACCTGAACCGCCGGATCGAAATCCTGCACGCCGAACGAGACGCGATTGACGCCCGCCGCCGCGAAGGCCGCAACCTGATCCTCGCGAAGGTAGCGGGGATCGACCTCGACGGCGTTCTCCCCATTGGAATCAATATCGTAAGCTGCGGCGAACGCACGGATGAGACGTTGGATGTCACGCGGCTCTAGCATGCTCGGCGACCCGCCCCCCCAGTGCAGATGCGAGGCCGTCAGTCGGGCCCGATGCCGGGCGGCGACAATCCCGATTTCTCCGACGACCGTATCCACATAGCGGCTGACGGGGTCGTACCGGCGGACGGCCTTCGTGTTGCAGGCGCAGTAGTGGCAAAGCGCGTGGCAGAACGGGACATGCACATAAAGCGAGATCGGCTGGTCCGCCGGCAGCGCCGCGAGCCAACCGTCGTAGATCTCCGGCCCGATCTCAGGCTTGAAGTGATTGGCCGTCGGATAGCTCGTGTAGCGCGGCAGGGCGCGGGCATGGCGCCGGACGAGTGCGGCATCTGTCGTCGTGTCCATGACCTCTCCATCCGGACGGGCGGCATCTGGACAAAACGTAATCGTCGACGTGAAGCCGGCATTTGACCCAACGCAAATCCCGGCTTCACCGGCGGGCCGCGCCTTGCCTGTGTGCGCCGATTGATCCCGGTCAAACCACGAGGCCGTCGACGCGGTCCATCACTGTGCGGCATCTGCCTCCGGACGAGACCGAACAGCCATGCGCCCGACTTGCCGCACATGCGCGATCCGCCCCAGCGCCGTCTGTCGAGCCTTGCCGCCCGAGGCGCTCGACCAGATCAATCGAATGTCCCACCGGAAACATCTGGCCGCCGGCCGGACGCTGTTCGCCGCCGAGGACGCCGCGCACACGGTCGCGACCGTGCTCGCCGGTGTCGCCAAGACATCGGTGACGTCCGCCGACGGCCGAACGCAGATCGTCGGCCTGCATTTCCCGGGCGACTTCATCGGCCGCCCCCATGCGGCCGGTAGCGCGAACACGGTCGAAGCCGCCACGGACATGGACGTCTGCCTGTTCGACAAGGGTCGATTCGAGGCCCTGCTGCGCGAGCACGAGGGCCTGAGCCGGCTTCTGATCGAGCGCATGACCGAGGACCTCGACGCCGCGCGCGAATGGATGTTCCTGCTCGGCCACAAGTCGGCGGAGGAGCGGTTGGCGAGTTTCATTGCGCTGTGCATCGACCGCCTCGAGCCGCGCTGCGGCGTCGACGCGGCAGACCAGCCGGCGTCCCGCATCGATCTGCCCCTCTCGCGCACCGAGATCGGCCATTTCCTCGGCCTGACCATCGAGACGGTGAGCCGCGTGTTGCGCCGCCTCCAGACCGCGGGCGTCATCGAGATCGAGAGAGGCCGGGGCATTCGTGTGCTCGACCGCGAGGCACTCGCCGCGACCGCGGCGTCGGCGGCGGACTGAAGCGCGGACGCGGGGCTCGCCATTTCACCTTGATTGCCGTAGCGGGCCGCGGGAAGGTTCGGACACGCCCGCACGCGAGGACAAGACCGTGAGTGCCACCGACCCGACGAACCCCATGCGCGGCCCGAACCGCTTCAAGCTCGGCATCTTCAGCGCCAACTGCGACGGCGGCCTCACCATGAGCCTCGCCCCGGAGCGCTGGCGGGCCGATTGGGACGATATCGTCGCCATGTGCCGGATCGCGGACGAGGCGGGCCTCGAGTTCATCCTTCCCGTCGCCAAGTGGCGCGGCTATCAGGGCAAGGCGAACATTTACGGCCGCTCCTACGAGACCCTGACCCACAGCGCCGCGATCGGCGCCCTGACGAAGCGCATCTGCGTGTTCTCCACGATCCACGTGCCGCTCGTGACGCCAGCGTTCGGCGCCAAGGCGCTCGCGACCATCGATCACGTCACCCACGGCCGCGCCGGCCTCAACATCGTCTGCGGCTGGAACCAGGAGGAGTTCGATCTCCACGGCGTGACCATCGACCAGGACCGCCGCTACGAGCACGGCCTCGAATGGTTCAAGGTCTGGTCGAAGCTGCTGGAAGGCGGGCCGGAGTTCGACTGGAAGGGCGATTTCTTCGACCTGAAGCGGCTCTCGACGGATCCGCTCTCGGTCCAGAAGCCACGCCCGCTGGTCATGTCGGCCGGCTTCTCGCCGAAGGGACGCGACTTCGCCGCCCAGGCCGCCGACGCGCTGTTCACGACCATGACCGATATCGAACAGGCCCCCGCCTTCCTGGCCGATGTCGCAACCCACATGGCGCGCTACGGCCGGAGCGTACCCGTCTATGTCATGGGGCACGTCGTCTGCCGACCGACCCGCGCCGAGGCGGAGGACTTCTACCACTACTTCGCCGAAGAGCACGCCGACGCGGACGGACAGGCCTACTATCGCCGCCAGCGCGGCACGAAGGTCGGCGTCGGCGCGGCGACGGCAGGGCGCCCCCTCGAAAACCGCTTCATGCGCCAGTCCGGGAAACGCTACGACGGCGCCTATCCGGGCACCTTCCCCATGGTCGGAACGCCCGACGACGTCGCGGCCGACCTGGCGCGCATGGCCGCCGCAGGCATTGCCGGCTGCTCGGTGGCGTTCCTCGATTACCTGAAGGAGATCCCGTATTTCGTCGCCGAAGTCGTCCCGAGACTCGAGCGCATGGGCCTTCGGACCCCGGTCAGTGCTGCTCCAGAAGGCGACCGAAGCCGCTGATACGGTCCGCGATGCCGGCGAGCCTGAGCGCATGCCAGAGCGTCGCCTGCGTCGATGTGATGACGGGCTTGCCGAGCGCCTCCTCGAGTGACGCGATCACGGTGTGCGAGCGCGTGTTGAGGCACGAGACCACCAGCGCATCGGCCGTCGGATCGCAGCCGCGCTTGCCGAGATCGAACAGCGTCTCGGGCTCCGGTTCCGCCAGCCGGAAGCCATCGGAGATGCCGAGGAACGCCCCACCCCGGACATCGAAGCCCGCCGTCGTGAAATAGTGATGCTCCGCCTCGTCCACCTTGGCCGGATAGGGCGAGACGATCGAGATCCGGCTCGCCCCCACCGCCTTGAGACCGCTCAGGATGGCATGCGCCGCGGTCGTCGCCGGCACATCGTAGCCTTCGGCGATCTCCGCGCGCAGGTGCGCGTCATAGGCGAGGCCCTGCACGATGCTCGACGCCGTGCAGCCGTAGGCGATGACGTGCGGAAAGATGCTCGAGAGCTGCCGAACGGCGGACTTGCCCTCGGTCCGGTCCATCTCGATCAATGTTTCGGCCGTCGTGTCGGCGGGAATGAACATGCGCGAGAAATGAACGCTGACGCCCTCCGGGACGACGCCCGACGCCCAGGGCTCCATGACCGTGTTGACACTCGGCATCACGATGCCGATGCGAGCCCGCCGCCCGGGGCCGTTCAGGAATGGGGGTGGCATTGGCTCGCCTCTCGTATTCGCTCGATTGCAGGACGGGATCAGGCAGCCGCCGCTCGTGACGCCGCCCGGCCGGGGCCGATGCTGTCGAGTACCCTGGCCCTCTGTCAACGACTAACCCGGCTCAGTACGTCTCGACGTGAAAGCGCCCTTCCGCCCTGAGGCGGGGCTTGAGGTCTTCCCAAGCGAGCTCCGACCGGGCGGCGATCTCGGCCAGCGCCTGCTCGACACCCGCTTCCATGCCTTTGAGACCGCAAACGAAGATATGTGTCTTGGGATCGCCCAGCAGGCGGCCGACGCTGTCGCCCTCGGCACGCAAGCGATCCTGCACGTACTCCTTCGGACGTCCCGGCAGGCGCGAATAGACGAGGTGCTTCTCGAGCAGGCTGTCCGGCACCTTCTGCAGGGGCCCGAAATACGGCAGTTCCTCCGGCCGGCGCGCGCCGAAGAAGAGCGCCATGCGGCCCGGCGCCCCCGGCT
>JBGSJD010000418.1:0-2370 GCA_041742195.1 Hyphomicrobiaceae bacterium | reverse complement strand
TGCCGGCTCCGATCCGCCGTCGCGTCGAGGTCGCGCGCGCCATGGCGGCGGCGCCGAAACTGCTACTCCTCGATGAGCCAGCCGCCGGCCTGAGCACGATCGAGGTCACGGACTTGCGCACCCTGCTGCATGCCGTCCGGGCGCGGGAGGGAACAGCGATGCTGCTGGTGGAGCACAACGTGCCGTTCGTGATGAGTGTCGCGGATCGCGTGATTGCGATCGACTGCGGCCGCCGCATAGCCGAAGGCCCGCCCTCCGTCATGGCGCGCCACCCGGACGTGGTGCGCGCCTACCTCGGCACGGAGATCGGCTGAGCGATGCGTCGACTTCTGGATGTCGAAGGGCTCAGTGTTTCCTATGCCGGCGCCCCGGCCTTGCACGGCATCTCGCTCGTGGTTGCCGATGGCTACGTCACGGCCCTCGTCGGGGCCAACGGAGCAGGCAAAACGACCACCCTCCGCGCCATCAGCAACATCATCCGCAAGTCCGGCTCGGTCGTCTTCGATGGCCGCGAGATCGGCACGCTCGCGCCTGATCGCATCGCGCGTCTCGGCATTGCGTACGTCCCGGCGGACCGCGGCACGTTTCGCGCCTTGACCGTGGACGAGAACCTGCGCGTCCCGACGGCACTCTCTGGCAATCGCGCCGCCGAGCGCGACGACCGCGAGCGCGTGCTCCACCACTTCCCCCGCCTTGCCGAGCGCCTCGGCCAGCGAGCCGGAACCTTGTCGGGCGGCGAACAGCAGATGCTCGCCATCGCCCGCGCCCTGATGCTACGGCCCCGTCTCCTCATGCTCGACGAGCCGTCGTTCGGGCTGGCGCCGCGCGTGGTTGAGGAGGTGTTCGCCATTTTGCGGCGCATTCGCGAGGCCGACGGGATGTCCGTGCTGCTGGTGGAGCAGAACCTCGGCCTTGCCCTCGCCATCGCCGACCACGCAGTCGTTCTCGATGCAGGGCGCGTTGCGCTGGCTGGACTGCCGGATGAGGCGGGCCGCTTGCAGATCGTTCGCCGCGTGTATCTCGGAGCTTGACCGGCCGTGGAGCAACTCGTCCAGCAGTTGGCGGCGGGCCTGTCGAACGGCGCCATCTACGCCTTGATGGCGCTGGCACTGGTGATGATCTTCGTCTCCACGAGCCACATCAACTTCGCCCAGGGCGAGATGGCCATGTTCTCGACCTACCTCGCGTGGGCCGCCATGCAATCGGGGCTGTCGTTCTGGCCGGCCCTCGCCATCACGGTGGCCGCGTCGTTCCTGATCGGCATTATGGTCGAGCGGCTCGTCGTGCGTCCGTTGCGCGACGCCCCCCACCTCTCGATTGTCGTCGTGTTCATCGCGCTGTTGGCCATTTTTCATGCCCTCGCGGGGGCGATCTGGGGCTTCGCGCTGAAAGCGGTACCGTCGCCGTTCGCGGACTGGACCGTCCTCTCGAACCCCTATCTCGGACCGCACCAGCTCGGCATGCTGGCTGTCACGGGCGCGATGCTGGCGGCGATCCTCGCGTTCTTTCGCTACACCCGCCTCGGCCTCGCGATGCGCGCGGCCGCCGAAAACCCGACGTCGGCGCGCCTGAGCGGCATCCCGGTCGACACTCTTCTCGCCTTGGGCTGGGGCATGGCGGCCGGCATCGGCGCCGTCGCCGGTTGCCTCGTCGCCCCGGTTCTCTACCTCGAGCCCGGCATGATGTCGGGCGTGCTCCTTTACGGCTTCGCGGCGGCGCTGGTCGGCGGCATCTCGAACCCGGCCGGCGCGGTGGCTGGCGGGTTCCTTGTCGGCATCGTCGAGAACCTCGTCGCGTTTCTTGGCGCGCGTTTCGAGGCGGCGACGGGCATCTACGTTGTCGGAACCGGCGAGAAACTGACCTTGGCCCTCGTCATCATCGTCGCGATGCTGGTCCTGAAACCGGGCGGCCTCTTCGCCGGCAATCGTCGGGAGCGCGCCTGAGCCATGAGCGCGCCCTCCCCCATTGAACGCCCCGCCATCACCAACCATCCGCTGCTGCCGGGAGCAGCGGCCGTGTTGGGCGCCCTCGCACTCGCAGCGGGTTCCGAGGCGACCGGCATCGTCGCCGGCTACACCTTTCTCCATCTTTCGCTCGCGCTCGTGATGGGCATCGCCGTGCTCGGCATCAACGTGCTGACGGGTTACGCCGGCCAGATTTCCCTCGGCCACGGCGCATTCTTCGCCATCGGCGCCTATGCCCTGGCGACAGCGGTCGCGCACATGGCGACTCCGATCTGGATCGCGGTGCCACTGGCGGCCGCCGTGTGCTTCGCCGCCGGCTACGCCTTCGCCCGCCCGACCCTGCGGCTGGACGGCCCCTATCTCGCGCTGGCGACGTTCGCTCTCGCGATCGCGGTACCGCAGGCGC
>JBGSJD010000417.1:0-3742 GCA_041742195.1 Hyphomicrobiaceae bacterium | reverse complement strand
AGACGCCGGGCGGCCCCGAGAACAGCCGGATCGAGACCCATGACGAGGACGTGGCGGCTCTGCTGCGAGCCCTGAAGCTGCCGCCGGCCGTGATCTTCGGTCACAGCATGGGCTGCCGGGTGGCCATGGAGGCAGCACTGCGCGCGCCCGAGTTCGTGAAGGCGATCGTCCTGGTCGACGGCAGCCGCCTCGGCAACGCCGGATCCACCGCGCATCTCGATCGCGCCAGGGCCATCGAGGCGCAAGGCTATGTCCCCTTCATCCGGGGCGCCTTCGAGCAGATGTTCGCGCCGGGCTTCGACAGGACGGTGGCGAATCGCGTCATCCAGCGCGCGCTCGACCGCAATCCTGACATCGCCGGTCCGCTCTTCGCCGACATCGGCCGCTACGATGCCGAGCAGATGGACCGCGTGGTCGCGAGCATCCAGGTGCCCATGCTCGCGATCCAGACCACCTGGACCAACCCGGAAGGCAAGCGCGTCTCGATGGATGCGGGCCAGTCCTCGCCCTATCTCGATTTCCTGCGCCGCGCCAAGCCCGATGTTCTGATCGAGGTGATGCCCGCCACCGGCCATTTCCCGCAGCTCGAGCGGCCGGCTGAAACCAATGCCATCGTGGAAAGCTTCCTCAGGGGACTGTCGCAGTGAGCATCGATACCGAAACCGGTCCCGCCTCGCGCATCTATTTCTCGCAGCGCCTTCGTCTCCACTACGTCGACTGGGGCAATCCGGGCGCGCCGCCGCTCCTCCTCGTCCACGGTGGGCGGGACCACTGCCGGAACTGGGACTGGGTCGCCCGCCGTCTCCGGAAGGACTGGCACGTGATCGCGCCGGATCTCCGCGGTCACGGCGACAGCGAATGGTCGAAGAGCGCCAACTACTCGATGGCCGGCTACGTCTACGATCTGGCGCAGCTCATCCACCAACTCAAGCTGGCGCCGGTTACCATCGTCGGACACTCGCTCGGCGGCGCCATCACCACCCGCTATGCCGGCATCTATCCGGAGAACGTGAAGCGCTTCGTCGCCATCGAGGGGCTCGGCCGTTCGCCCAAGTCGCAGGCCGAGGTCGCGGGCAAGAGCATGGTCGAGAAGATGCGCGGCTGGATCGAGGAGCAGCGCAAGTCTGCCGGCCGCGTGCCGCGCCGCTATGCGTCCATCGAGGAGGCGCTCGCGCGCATGCAGGAGCAGAACAAGCACTTGACGGCCGAGCAGGCACGCCACCTGACGCTCCACGGCATCCACCAGAACGAGGACGGCACGTACACCTGGAAGTTCGACAACCTGGTCCGCGTGTTCCTGCCCTACGACATGCCCCAGGCCGACATCGAGGCGATCTGGCGCAACATCTCGAGCCCGGCTCTGATGGTCTATGGCAAGGAGAGCTGGGCATCGGACCCGCGCACCGATGGCCGCGCCGCGCATTTCCGCTCGGCGACGTTCGTCCAGATCGCAGGCGCCGGGCACTGGGTCCATCACGATCAGCTCGAGACGTTCATGACGCTGGTCGAGCCCTTCATCGACGGCCGCCCTCTGCCCGAGGGTGTGCCGGGTGTCAGCTGAGCATCGGGAGAGCACCATGAGTGCGAACAAGATTGCCGTCGTCACAGGCGGATCGAGCGGCATCGGCGCGGCTGCAGCCTCGCGCCTCGCGGCCGACGGCTACGACATCGCCGTGCTGGACGTGAACGCGAAGGGCGGCGAGGAAACGGCAACGGCCATCGCGGGAACAGGCCGGAAGGCGCGCTTCTTCGCCTGCGACGTAGCGGACGCGAAAGCCGTCGAAGCCGTGGCGGATGCCGTCGAGCGCGACCTCGGTCCGGTTCATGTCTGCGTGACGGCGGCAGGGCTCATCCCCAACACCGAGTCCGTGCTCGACATGGACATGGCCTATCACGAGCGCATGTGGCGGGTGAACTATCACGGCACCGTCCACACCTGTCAGTCGTTCGCGCGGCGCATGATCCCGAGGCAGCACGGCGCCATCGTCACCATCGGCTCGATCAACTCGCGCATGCCGTTGCCGCTTCCAGCCTACAACCCGGGCAAGGCTGCAGTCGAGCGGCTGACGCAGCTGCTGGCTGTCGAACTCGGCCGCCATTCGATCCGGGTGAACTCGGTCGGCCCGACTTACGTCATGACGCCGCCGCTCCGCCAGAAGGTGGCCGACGGCCAGCGCGACATGGGCAAGATCATGGGCGTGCACGCGCTCCCTTACTTGCCCGAGCCGAAGGACATCGCCGACGCGATCGCCTTTCTCGCCTCCGATCAGGCGCGCGCCATTACCGGCATTCTGCTGCCCGTCGATTCCGGCTGGCTGTCGGCCGTGCCCTACCGCACCTATGCCGGTGGCGTCCCCTGGGAGGAATGATCCGGGCGGCGAGGGGCGATCTCACTCGATGACGAGACGCCCCTCGAGCCCACCGCCGATGCCGCCGCGCGCACGCACATGGGCCATCACGACGTTGGCGAGCAGCTTGCCGTCGGTCTTGCCGATCAGCACGCGGCCGGAGCCGAGCGACGTGTACCCGTCGCCGCCTGCGAGCAGGAAATCGTTCGAGGCGACCTTGTAGCGCCGCTCCGGATCGAGCGGCTTGCCGTCGTGCTCGATGGCGATGACGCGGCTCCCGACAGGTGCATTGCCCTTGATGCGGACGCGCAGCCCCGAGACGTGCGGAAAGCGGCCGCCCCGGTCGTCGAGGTCCGACACGCCGTTCTCGATCGCGGCCCGGATCGCAGCCCCGGTGATCTCGACGAGCACCGTCCGGTTGCCGAAGGGAAGCTCGGTCAGGATGTCACGGCGCGTGATCGTGTGGCCGGCGGGATAGAGCCGATTGCCGCGCATGCTGCCGCCGTTGGTGATCGCGATGTCGGCATCGGTGGCCGCGCGAATGGCGTCGGCCATCAGGTTTCCGATCACGGCCTCGGTCGCGCGAACCGTCGACGACCGGCTGTCGAGTTCGACGGTGAGAGTGCCGAGCGCAACGTCGAGTTCGCGGCCGAGGAGCGCCTCCAGCGGCTGCACCAGCGCCAGCGTTTCCGGGTCCGGCGTCACGGTCGCGGAATCGATGATGCGGAACCGCGGCGTCCACCTGACGCGTCGTTTGCCGTCGCGCTCGCCGATGGTCGCGAAGATGTCGACGGCCGTGACGTACTGGCCCTCCTCGCCGCTTTCCACCATCGCGATCTGGTTGTCGTAGACGACGCGCAGATCGTGATCGTGCCCGGTGAGCAGGATGTCCACCAGCCGCGACCGCGCAATCTCGAGATCGCGCGTAAAATCGGTATGCGTGACGGCGACCACGAGATCGCAGCCGGCCGCGCGCAGCATTCGCGACTGCGTTCGCACGGTCTCCATCTCGTCGAGGAACCGGATGTCGCCGGTCTGCGAAATGAGCGGGCTGGAGGCCAGCGCCACGCCGAACACGCCGACCTTGAGCGGCCCGAGCACGAAGATGCGGCTGTCCTCGTGGCCCAGCAGGATCGACCCGTCGGCAGCCCGCATGTTGGCCGCAAAGTAGGCAAAGCGGGAGTCTCGGCGCCGCTTTGCATACTCCTCGGGTCCGAAATCGAACTCGTGGTTGCCCGGCACGAAGACGTCGGGCGGTACCACATTGAGGAGATCGACCGTATGCGCGCCCTGATCGAAGCCCGACATCAGCGACGGCGAGAACATGTCGCCCGCGTGGGCGTAAAGCAGCGGTACGCCCCGCGCCCGTTCGGCACGCGCGATCGCAGCGAGGC
>JBGSJD010000416.1:0-6585 GCA_041742195.1 Hyphomicrobiaceae bacterium | reverse complement strand
GCCTGTGCAGCGGGGATCGGGCCACTCGCCGTCGCCACGGACGCGGGCGGATCGACGCGCATTCCGGCGGCCGCCAACGGGCTCGTCGGCCTGAAGCAGTCGATCGGCATGATTCCGCATGATACGGCGCCGGACGCGTTCTCGAACATGAGCTACATCACGCCGACGACGCGGACCGTGATGGACACGGCGCTGATGCTGGAAGCGATGGCGGGCTGGCATCCCTCCGATCCGCATTCGTTCGGCATGTCGGCTGCCGGCTCGGTGGCCGCTGCCAGAGCAGAGGGTGACCTCAAGGGCGTTCGGGTCGCCTGGCGGCCCTATCTCGCCAACAGCGTCGCGGACAGCGAGTATCTGACGCTCTGCCAGGAGGCGGCCGAAGCGCTCGGCGAACTCGGCGCCGTCGTCGAGCCCATGGGCGACGATCTCGAACCGACGGAACCGTTCTGGCTGACGCTCTCGACGGCGCTCTGGAATGCGCGGTTCGCCGACGTCGTGCCGCAGTGGAAGGACCGCATGAGCCCGACGCTCATCGCGCAGATGGAGCGCGGCGTCGGACAGAGCGGCGAGGACGTCGGGCGAGCGCTGATGCTGCGCACGAAGCTCTACCGCCAGGTGCAGGGATGGTTCGAGCGCTTCGACGTCATCGCCATGCCGGCGCTGTCGCGGACGGCGCTCGGCCTGCAGGAAGCGCTGTTCGAGCCCATCGTGATCGAGAACAAGAAGATCGATACCGTGCGACGCGCCTGGTATCCCTACACGCATCCGTTCAACCTCACCGGGAACCCGGCGATCGTGCTGCCGGCAGGTTTCCATTCGGATGGCCTTCCGGTCTCGATCCAGTTCGTCGGCCGGCGCGGCGAGGATCAGAAGCTGCTCAGGGTCGCGGCGTTGTTCGAGGCGGCCCGGCCGTGGGCCGACCGGCGGCCGTCGATCTCGGGTCTCGATTGAGACCGGAGCCCATCGCGACGCCAGCGGGCGGTCTCTTGCGGCCCGGGCCGCGTGCCGCTAAGGGCATGACGCGTGTCACGTGACGCCTGCTGCCAGGAACCACCCGACCATGAACGATGCTCCGCTCCCCGACTTGCCCGACGCGCCGGCCGGGGCATCGCACGTCAAGCGTGGGATTCCCGCCGAGATCGCCCGGCGTCGAACGTTCGCGATCATCTCGCATCCGGACGCCGGCAAGACCACGCTGACGGAAAAGCTGCTGCTCTTCGGCGGCGCGATCCAGCTCGCGGGGCAGGTCAAGGCGAAGAAGGACAAGCGTTCGACGCGATCCGACTGGATGGCCATCGAGAAGGCGCGCGGCATTTCGGTCGCGACCTCCGTCATGACCTTCGAGTACGGCGGCGCCGTCTTCAATCTGCTCGATACGCCGGGCCATGAGGATTTCTCGGACCATACGTATCGGACCCTGACGGCGGTCGATTCGGCCATCATGGTGATCGACGGGGCGAGGGGTATCGAGGCGCGGACACGGAAGCTCTTCGAGATCTGCCGCCTGCGCGACATCCCGATCATCACCTTCGTCAACAAGATGGATCGCGAGAGCCGGGAGCCGCTCGAACTGCTCGACGAGATCGAGAAGACGCTGGCGCTCGAGACGGCGCCCATGGTCTGGCCGGTCGGGCGTGGCCGAGGTTTCGCCGGCACTTACGACCTCGCGACACCGCGTATCCGCCAGATCGACCGCGACGACGCGGGGCTCGAGGTCGAGGGGCCGGACGATCCGAGGATTTCGGCCCTGCTCACCGAGGAAGCCGCCGAGCTCTGGCGTGCCGAGATCGATCTCGTGCATGGGGCGTGCAATCCGTTCGATCTCGAGAAATTCCGCGAAGGCACGCTGACGCCCGTCTATTTCGGCAGCGCGCTTCGGAATTTCGGTGTGCGGGATCTGCTCGATTCACTCATTGAGAATGCGCCGCCGCCGCGCAACCAGACGGCGGCGACGCGCGTCGTGGTGGCCGACGAGCCATCGATGACCGGGCTCGTGTTCAAGATCCAGGCGAACATGGATCCGAACCACCGCGATCGCATCGCCTTCATGCGGGTGTGCTCGGGGCGTCTCACGCGCGGCATGAAAGTGAAGATCGTGCGGACGGGAAAGACCACGGTCCTGCAGGCGCCGCAGTTCTTCTTCGCCCAGGATCGTTCGCTCGCCGAGGAGGCCTTTGCCGGCGATGTGGTCGGCATTCCCAACAAGGGGCTGCTCAGGATCGGGGACACGCTGACGGAGGGCGAGGACCTGACGTTCGTCGGTATTCCGAGTTTCGCGCCGGAAATCCTCCGACGTGTGCGGCTCGACGATGCCATCCGGGCGAAGAAGCTCAAGGAGGCGCTTCGCGAGATGGCCGAGGAGGGTGTCGTGCAGCTGTTCGCCCCCATCGACGGGACGGCACCCATCGTCGGCGTGATCGGCGCGCTGCAGCTCGATGTGCTCGGTGATCGGCTCGCCAACGAATACAGCCTGCCGATCGGATTCGAGGCGGCGCCGTGCGCCGCGGTCCGGTGGCTCAAGTCCGACGATCCGGCGGCGCTGGCCCGTTTCGTCGCCAGCAAGCGGTCGGCCATCGCGCTCGATCTCGACGGCGACCAGGTCTATCTGGCGGCGACCGAGTTCGACGTCCGCTGGACGACCGAGCGGAACCCCGAGATCCAGCTCGTCGACATCAAGGCTTCGACAGCGAAGTAAGGCGACCGTCCCGGTCACGTTGCGCCCACGGACAGCGGCGACGGGCGGGGAAGCGCTCGGGCGTCACGTGAGCGGTAATATGTTGCCTCTTTATAGAAGCCCCTCTTGGAGAGCTGGCATATAATAAGCTCTGCAGCTATTCTGCCGGCATCATGACCGCCGACCCCTATCTGACCCGATCGCTGGGATTCCTGCTCGCCGATGTCTCGCGGCTCGTGCGGCAGCGTTTCGACGCGCGGGCGAGCCGTCTCGGACTGACCCGGGCGCAGTGGCGCGTGCTCGCGCAATTGCGGCGCCGCGAAGGGATCAACCAGACGGCGCTCGCCGAGATCCTCGAAGTCGAGCCGATCACGCTGGGCCGGCACATCGACCGCCTCGTGGAAAAAGGGTTCGTGGAACGGCGTGCGGATCCGGGCGACCGGCGGGCGTGGCGGCTGCATCTGAGAGCCGAGGTGCAGCCGGTCCTCGATCGCCTGCGTGAGATGTCGACCGCAACCCGCCTGGAGGCGCTGGCCGGCTTCACCGATGCGGATGCCGACCGGCTGATCGAGATGCTCTTGCAGATCAAATCCAACATGACGCGCCTCGACGGCGCCGGAGAGGCGGCCGACGACGGCCGACCGGGGACGTGAACGTGACAGGCATGGAAAAGACCGCCGCAGCGGCTAAAGGCGAGGGCAAACCACTGGCCCGGCGTTTCGCCTCCTTCGGGGTGTCCCGGATCGTCGGAACGGTCCTCATCGGTCTGATCGGGCCGGTCGTGGCGGCGGCGATCGGCGTCTACATCTACATGATGGGCGGTCGTGTCATGTCGACGGACAACGCCTATGTGAAGGCCGACAAGATCGCGGTCAGCTCGGATGTCGCCGGGCGCGTCGTCGCGGTGGCGGTCAAGGCGGACCAGAACGTCGCGCGTGGCGCGCTGCTTTTCAAGATCGATCCGGAGCCGTTCCGGATCGCGCTCGATCGGGCTGAAGCCCGGTTCGATGCTGCGGTGCAGGAAATCGACGCGCTGCGGGCGCTCTACGAGCAGAAAGTGGCGCGGCTCAAGCTTGCGACCGGTGATCTCGAATTCCATGAGCAGAACCATGAGCGGCAGGACCGGCTGATCAAGTCGGGTGTCGTGTCGCGCTCGCTGATGGATACGGCCGAGAAGGGGCTGCGCAACGCCCGCGACCAGACCGCGATCATCGAGCAGGAGATCGCGGAGGCGCGGGCGAAGCTCGGTGGCGATCCGAAGCGGCCGACGCTCGAGCATCCCGCCGTGAAAGAGGCGCGGGCTCTCAGGGACGCCGCCGCGCTCGATCTCAAGCGTACCGAGATCAAGGCACCGGTCGCGGGCATCGTGACCAACTTCGATCTCCAGCCCGGCGAATACGTCACGGCCGGCAACGTCGTTTTCAGTCTGGTCGGCAACGAGGAGATCTGGGTCCAGGCCAACTTCAAGGAGACGGAGCTCACCTACATCCGTGATGGCCAGATCGCGACCGTCCACGTCGACACCTATCCGGATCACCACTGGCGGGCGCGGGTGACGAGCATCAGTCCGGCGACGGGCGCCGAGTTCGCGGTGCTGCCACCGCAGAATGCGACCGGCAACTGGGTGAAGGTGGTGCAGCGCCTGCAGGTCCGTCTGCAACTCGAGCCGCTCGAGGGGGCGCCCCCGCTACGTGCCGGCATGAGCGCCGTCGTCGAGATCGACACCGGACACCAACGACCGTTGCCGCGCTGGGCCGCAACCTTGCTCGGGCGAGCCAAGGCCTCGCAATGACGCGCGGCGCGACGGCGGGGGCAAGCGCCGAAGATACCATCCTGACCGGCTTGCGGCTCAAGCTGGTGACGATCGCGCTCATTCTTGCGCCGCTCGTTCAGGTGTTCGACACGGCGATCGTCTCGATCGCGCTTCGCCAGATGCAGGGCGAGCTTTCCGCGACGCAGGATCAGGTCGCGTGGGTGCTCACGTCGTACCTGATCACGCTCTCGGTGTTCACGCCGCTCTGGGGCGCGATCGGAGCGTTGTTCGGCCGCAAGCGCCTGCTGCTGATCGGGATCGCCGGGTTCACGACGTTCGCCTTCCTGTCGGGGCTGTCGACGTCGCTCGAGGAGATCCTCGTCTGGCGTGCGTTGCAGGGCTTTTTCGGGGCGGCGCTGCTGCCGCTCGCCATGTCGTCGCTCCTGTCGATCTACAAGAAGGAGGATTTCGGCGTCGCCATGGCCTGGTGGGGCGTCGGGGTGATGTTCGGGCCGGTGTTCGGGCCCACTGTCGGCGGCTATGTGGTCGAGTACTTCAACTGGCGCTGGGCGTTCTATCTCAATCTTCCGATCGGGCTCGTGGCGCTGCTCATGGTGTGGATGCTGGTGCCGAGTGGTGGCAAGCGTCCGCATCGGCCGTTCAACTATTTCGGTTTCGTCACGCTCGGCATCAGCATCGCCACGCTGCAGTACATTCTCGATCGCGGCGAGCGCATGGACTGGTTCGCCTCGACGACCATCCTGACCCTCACGCTCGTCGGCGGGGCGGCGTTCTGGCTGTTTCTCGTCAACTCCTTCACGTCGAAGACGCCGTTCATCGATCCGGCGATCTTTCGCGACCGGAACTATCTCGGCGGGACGCTGCTCAGAACGTTGTTCGGACTTCTGCTGTTCGGCAGCCTCGTGCTCGTGCCGCCGTTCGTCCAGGACATGGGGGGCTATCCCGTCCTGACATCCGGCTTCGTCATGGCGCCGCGCGGCGCGGGCACCATGCTCGCCTCCTTCTTCGTCGGGTACATCCTGAAATATGTCGATCCGCGCAAGGTCATCGGCGTGGCGATGATGCTCATCGCGGCCACCATGTGGCAGCTCTCGACGTTCACCGAAGACATCGACATGCCGACGATCGTCATGAACAATTTCATCCAGGGCCTCGCCTTCGGGGCCTTCGTGGTGCCGCTCAACTCGGTGGCCTTCACGACACTGCCGTCCGATCTGCGCGATGCAGGCACGTCGTTCTATGCGCTCCTGAACAACATCGGTCGCGGCTTCGGGGTCGCGATCTTCTCGACCTATCTCGCGATCCTCAGCCAGTCCAATCAGGCCATTCTCTCGGCTGGCGTGCGCGCCGACAACGAGGTCTTTCGCCATCTGACCCTGCCACCGGTGTGGAGCTTCACCGATCCCGCCGGGCTCGCGGCGCTCGACCGGCTCGTCGTGCGCCAGGCGAAGCTTCTCGCCTATATCGCCGACTTCCAGTTGCTCGCGATCGTGATTGCTGCGTGCATCCCGGTGCTGCTTTTCATGAACAACCCGCACAAGCTCGGCAAACCCGTGGTCGCGGGAAGCTGAGGCGGATGCGCGTTATCTGAGCGACGCCGCGCGAGCAGGACGCGCGGCGCCGGATCGCCGGGTGTCGCGTTCGAGATCGGCCAGCAGAGCTTCAACCAGCGGCGCCAGAAGCGGGCCTGCGTTCAGCCGGTTGGCAAATGGCGCGCGCGTCGATGCGGTGCCGATCTGGACGACGTAGGAGTAGCTCTCGCCGCTGTCGAAACGGATGCCGCCGGCAATCCAGGTATCGACGGTCTGCGAAGGATCCTCGGTGGTATCCGTGCCCGTCTTGGCGAAATGCAACGAGACTCCCGGGCGCGCCTTGGCGCACCACTGATGCAGCGATTTCAATGTGCCGTGCGGCACGCCGTTGGCGCGATAGCAGAGTGGGGCCGAGAGCACCGTGCGCAGGAATGGCACGGCATGGGCGGCGACGAGTTTCGAGGGGACGATGACGTCGACCGGAACGGGATGGCTCGCGCGGCTCGACAGATCCCAGGATTTGACCAGTGTCGGGGCCTGGAGCGGGCGTGCGCCGCGGCCCGTCATGGCGGCCAGCAGGACGCCGGCCATGTGATGGACGCGCC
>JBGSJD010000415.1:0-1780 GCA_041742195.1 Hyphomicrobiaceae bacterium | reverse complement strand
GGCTCGGCCCCCGCCGGTCTCACACCGGCCGCGGGTGCCGATGAAGGATGGCCGGCCTTCTCCGGTGGAGACCGCACGCCGCCGGTGGCTCGCATGGTGAGCCCCACCTCGAACGTCACGCTCACCCCCGCGATCACCTTGTCGTGGACCGCACGCGACCCAGGACTGAGCGGCGTGGCCGGATACGACGTGCGCTACCGATTCATCAGCAGTGCGGGCGTCTACTCTTCGACGATCTCGTGGCGGACTGGTCTCACCGCGACGTCTGCATCCTTCCCGTGGGTCTCTGGTCGGCAGTACTGCTGGTCGGTGCGCGCCACCGACAACGAGCCGGCGGCCGTCGCCGAACTCGACGCGCTGATCCTGGAGAACACCTCCGGCGCCGCCCGCAGCGACCTGCAGCGGCCCTCCATGGCCCAGGACATCGCCAAGGGCCGCCGCACCGAGATCGACTACATGAACGGCTATATCGCCGCGAAGGGCGAGGCGGCTGGCGTCTCCGCCCCCACTCATGCCGCCCTCACGCGCATCGTGCGTGAGGTGGAGGCCGGCCGGCTCGAGGCTCGCCCCGAGAACCTCTTCTCGCTGACCAACTGAATCACACCGCCCGTCTGGCGCCGCCGACGCGCCCGAATCGGCCCCTCCCTCGGGCGCCGACGCGAGCTTCTGCGCGCGTCTGAGGGCGTGCGCTGTGCCGCGCCGTCCCGGTGCGGCCCCAGGGCCACAAGCCTGTGGCTGGCGCGCGGGTATTCGGGTGTTGGTGGTCAATAGATTGAAAATAAATCGAAAAAAAGAAACTGACGCCTTCGTCGGGCGGCAGGTTTGGCGCGCCCAGACGGGATGGCCCCATGCAATCCCGGGAAAACACATCATTCGAGCGTTAAGAATCCATTGACTACCATCAAATCCCATGACATCCCATGAATGCCCGTCCGCACCGGGCCAAGGGATACGGGTCGCGGCGCCAGGCTTCATTGAGGGATGAGGCTCGTGCGACCACCCGATCCCGGCCCGGCGGCGGAGGGCGCCTCCCACGGCCAAGGTTGGCGCCGAGGGTCGGATTTCATGGTTTGGGGCTCGTCGTGTCGCGCGGGGTCGACCGGCGAGCCCCAGTTGGTTTCGTGGTGTCGAGCACAGTGCTCCGGGCAGCCGGAGGGCGTTCAACCGAGGCTGGTCTCTAGGGGATGGATCGCTTTGTCTCGACATTCACGAACAGGATCGACGTCAAGGGGCGTCTCTCTATTCCAGCGCCTTTCCGGGCCGTCCTCGAGCGGGATCGCTACACCGGGGCCGCGACGCTCGGGCTCTATTGCTATCCCTCGCTCGACGCTCCTGCGCTCGATGCAGGCGGCGAAAAGCTTGCGCAAAAGATCGATGGCCTTCTCGGAGGTCTGCCGGACTATTCGGACGAGCGGGACGAACTCGCTGTCGCGCTCTATGGTGAGGCTCAGTTCATCGCCATCGACGCGGACGGGCGCATCGTGCTTCCGAAAGAGCTCCGGACCATCATCGGGTTACCGGAAGGCGTCGCCGAAGTCGCTTTTGTCGGCCTGGGTGACAAGTTTCAGATCTGGTCGCCGGATCGGTTCCAGGAGCGGCGCACCCGCGCCCGGGAAAAAGTCCGCGAGCACCGTCGACTGCTAGGCACGGCGCAGCGACCACCGGCAATGTCCGGTGACGACGGCGACGGAGGGCGCGAGACATGACGGGGCAACGCGTCCCGTCGGCGTCCGGCGCTCCGGCTGACCGGAGCACTGTGCTCGACACCACGAAACCAACT
>JBGSJD010000414.1:0-1939 GCA_041742195.1 Hyphomicrobiaceae bacterium | reverse complement strand
GCCCGCGTCGTGCGATCGCAACCGGGCCGTGGCACCCAGCTCCGCACTGGCGCATCCGAGACGCGCTTCGGTTGGCTGCTGTTCCTGCACTCCGACACGGTGCTGGAACCCGGCTGGGAGCGCGAGGCAGCCGCCTTCATCGAGCGGGTCGAGGCGGGAAAGCGCCCGGAGTCCGCCGCCGCGTTCCGCTTCGCGCTCGACGATCTGGGCTTCTGGCCGCGCCTCGTCGAATGGGGCGTGTCGATCCGCTGCCTGGCCTTCCGCCTGCCATACGGGGATCAGGGCCTGCTCGTCCCGCGGCGGCTCTACGATCGTCTCGGCGGCTATCGCGAGCTGCCGCTGATGGAGGACGTGGACATCGTGCGCCGGCTCGGTTGGTCGCGAACGACGGTGCTGCGAACCGCTGCCGTCACCAGCGCCGTCCGCTATCGCCGGGACGGCTATGTCACGCGCATGGCCCGCAACCTGGCCTGTCTCAGTTTGTATTATCTGCGCGTTCCGGCCCGTGTCATTGCGCGGATCTACGGCTGACAGCCTATTCGAACGCCGATCACATGGCCGTGAGAATGCGCCACCGAGCGTTTTCAATTCCACCGCACTCGGCTAGCGATCCAGCCCTGAGACCGGTGCCTGTCGCCGCTGGTCAGTTCAGGGAGCAAGTCATGTCCAGCATTTCACGTCGCGCCTTCGTCGCCTCGGCTGCCGCTGCCGGCGCCGCGTTGGGCCTCGATGGCCCGCTCGAGATCATTCCGTCGGCCAACGCCAAGGACCTCGCCTCGCAGGGCTTTGCCAAGTTCAAGGTCGGCGACTGGAACGTCACCACCATCTTCGACGGTATCTGGGAGAAGGCCCACGACCCGGCCTTCATCAAGAACGCGACCGTCGAGGAGACCACGGCGGCCCTGAAGGCAGCCGGTCTCTCTGGCGAGATCGTGCCGATCACGTTCACGATCACGGTCGCCGAGAAGGGCGGCCAGATCATCATGTTCGACAGCGGCACCGGCGGCGGCCAGGCGGGCGGCCCCAAGGCCGGCCTCCTTCAGAAGCAGAACCTTGCCGCAGCCGGCATCGACGCCGCGAAGGTCTCGAAGATCGTCGTCACGCATTATCACCCGGACCACATCTTCGGCCTGATGGCCAAGGACACCAACGCGCAGATGTTCCCGAACGCCGAGATCCTCGTGCCCGCGGCCGAGCACAAGTTCTGGACGGACCCGGCCCTCATCGAGAAGCTGCCGGAGGCGCGCAAGGGCCTCGCGCGGCGCATTCAGGCGACGCTGCCCACCTGGAAGAACGTGAAGCCCGTCGCCGACGGAGCTGAGGCTGTCCCCGGCATCAAGTCGGTGAACACCAACGGCCACACGCCCGGCCACACGTCGTACGAGATCGCCTCCGGCAACGCCAAGCTGATCGTCACCGGCGACGTGTCCAACATCCCGGCGCTGTTCGTAAAGAACCCCGGTTGGCACGCAGCCTTCGATGCCGACGCGGCGTTGGCCGAGAAGAACCGCAAGGCGATCTTCGAGCGGGCGGTCGCCGAGGGCGCCATCCTGACCGGCTACCATTGGGGCATGCCGGGCGCCGGCACCATCAAGAAGGACGGCAACGGCTACGCTCTGGTTCCGGTCTCCGCAACCTGATGACGGGCACCCCGAGCCGATGACCGGCCAGCGCCCCAATCGACCACCACGGTCGGCGTCGCCCAGACGGGCGGCGCCGTTTCGTTGCCGCCTCGTCATCATGGTCAAGCTGCCGGTGATGGGCCGCGTCAAGACGCGGCTCGCCCGCGACGTCGGCCGCACGGAGGCGACGCGGTTCTACCGCACCACCTGCACGACGGTCGTACACCGCCTGTCGCGCCAGCCGTTCTGGGAGACATGGCTCGCCGTCAGCCCCGATGCCGGCAAGAGAAGTCCCGCGTTGCCCCGCCCGACGCGTC
>JBGSJD010000413.1:0-8444 GCA_041742195.1 Hyphomicrobiaceae bacterium | reverse complement strand
GCCGCTCGAGGGCGGCGGCGGTCTGGCCGAGGAACGGTTGCGCCAGCAAGAAGCGCGTGCCGGGGCCGATGGTCGGCAGGCCGCTGTTGCGCCGGGGCGGGAGGAACGTGACGTTCGGGATGCCGATGTCCTCGATCATCCGGCGGAACTGATCCTCGACGACGTCTGCGAGGGCGCCGACAACGAGCAGTTGGTCAGGCTCGGCCGCGCCTCGCGGTGCGTTCTTCGTCGGCTGCATCGCCGCGACAAGCGCTTCGAGGCAGGCGTCCTCGCCCTGGGTGAACGTGGTCTCGATGCCGCTGCCGGAGTAGCTCAGCACGCGAATCGCCGGTCCATGGCGTTCGCCCAGCCGCGACGCGGCGCGCGACAGATCCAACTTGATGACTTCCGACGGGCACGAGCCGACGAGGAACAGCAGCTTGATGTCCGGGCGGCGGTCCAGCAATTCGGCGACGACGCGATCGAGCTCGTCATTGGCATCGGCGAGGCCGGCAAGATCGCGCTCGTCGATGACGGCGGTCGCGAAGCGCGGCTCGGCGAAGATCATGACCCCGGCTGCCGATTGCAGCAGATGGGCACAGGTGCGCGAACCGACGACGAGAAAGAAGGCGTCCTGGATCTTGCGATGCAGCCACACGATGCCGGTCAGTCCACAAAACACCTCATGCTGGCCGCGCTCGCGGAGCACGGGGCGTTGGGTCTGGGTGCGTGGTGCCGTTGCAAGGGTCGTCATCGGGCGAGCTCCCCGTTGATGGGGGGCTGGCGCGCTGTCGTGGCACTCGTTTCGAGGCGCGCCTGACGCAGCTTCCAAAGGAATTGCGCGGCGTTGACCACGTAGGACGCGTAGGCGAGGAGCGCGAGGACCATCAGCGGTATGGCGCCGAGCCAATCGCCAAGAAGCGCCGCGATATAGGCGGTGTGCAGGGCGAGGACGAGCATGCTCACCACGTCCTCCCAGAAGAAGGCTGGGGCGAACAGATAGCGCCCGAAAACCTGCTTCTCCCAGATCGAGCCGGTGATCATGATCGTGTAGAGGAGGACGGTCTTCAGCACGATGGAGGCGGTTGCGATCGCGTAGCCTTCGCCGGTCGCAAGGAAGCGAAGAACGAGCGCCAGGCTGATCAGGAAGACCGCAAACTGCAGAGGGGCGAGTACGCCCTGCACCAGCGTCCATGGGGACGCATCCCGGCGCCGGCGCTCCTCGGTCGTGTAGAGCGCTCGGGGTCGATACTCGACAGGATCTGGCTGTGTTTGCATCGCGTCATCCCCCGACGAGCTGGTCCGGTGGACCGCCTCTTGAGAGGAGAGTGTCGCGTCATTGAAAATTGACGTCAATTAAATTTTACACTCTGCGTAGAACTACATCTTTCGCGGCCGTGTGTCACATGGCTCCCTAGTGTCAGGATTTGAGTACGCGGAGTTGGCGGCCCGTTGCTTCATCGACATGGCGGGCACGATCACAAGTATGGCGCGCCGAAAGAGCTAAACGGCGTCACGAGATCGGGATTCTCTGTTTCAGGGTACTCCGAGGGTGAGGATATGCCATGCGCAAGTCGCGTATGGCTGGAGACAGGAGGGCGACAATGCCCGCAATGATCCAAAATGGCCGAGCGACAGCTTCCAGCCGTGACGCGCACCAGGAAATCTATGGAGACAGGAAGTCGGGGGCTGGACGTTCGAACTTCCTCGACGGGACCGGCCAGGCCGACAGGGACCTCGAGGCGGACCAGGAGCCGATAGACGGCTTGCGACGGACGCTCGAAGCCGAAATCATTCCCCGGCTCATGCTGATCAACAGGAACGCCTTGGCCGTTGAGGGTGACGTGGTCGCCACGGCTGTGGGGATCACCGATGCGGAGGTCGGGCATTTCACGGAGCTGCTGCTCGAGGGCGGCATTGCCGACATTGGCCTGATGCTCGATGGGCTGTCGGATCGCGGCACGCCGTCCTCCCGGGTGCTTCTCGATCTGCTGGCGCCCGCGGCGCGGCTGCTCGGGGAATTCTGGGAGAACGACACCCGGTCGTTCGCGGAAGTCACTGTCGCGATGGGGCAATTGCAGGCCGTGCTTCGCGTCATCGACCAGAAAGCGACCGGGCATACGTTTGCGCCTCAACTCCGGTCGATCGTCCTGATGCCATGCCAGGGCGAGCAGCATTCGTTCCCGATCAATATTCTCGATTGGCATTTTCGCTGGTTCGGGTGGCATGTTGAGACCGTTGGATCGTTCGACCGGAAGGTCGTCGAGCCCATGCTTCGGAAGCGGCATGTCAACATTATTGGACTGTCCGCTAGTCAAGAATGCTTGCTGGATCAGCTGACTTGCGATATTGACGGCTTTCGCCGGATCAGTAGAAACCGTGCGCTCGTGGTGATGGTGGGCGGTTTGGCGTTCAAGGGCCGGCCGGATCTCGTATCACGAGTGGGCGCTGACGCAACGGCAGAAGATGCGGGTGAAGCTGTGCGCATTGCTGGCCGTCTCGTGGAGCCACTCGCGGTCCCACTGGCACCAACGATCTGACCGGGCTGGCTGTTTCGCCCAGGCCCGGACCCTACCATGCGTTTGCTTCACGGTGAGCTGTGAGACCGGGCGGCCAGGCACGTGAAAAATTTGAAGCGATCTATCGGGGCTATCGACGGTGACGTGGCCACGCGGCTGGCGACCACGGCGTCGGATATCACGCTGATGGTCGGCCGCGACGGGATCGTCAAGGATCTATCGATCGTCAACGAGAGCCTTGCCAAGGATACGGACATCGGGGCTTGGGTCGGTCGGCGGTGGATCGATACCGTGACCATCGAGAGCAAGCCGAAGATCGAGCAGCTCCTCAAGGATGCGTCGAGTGGATCGACACAGTGGCGGCAGGTCAACCATCCGTCGCTGGGCGGTCGTCCCGATCTGCCGGTCCGATATGCAACCATGATGTTGCGGCCGAACGGGCCCTTCATTGCGCTCGGCAGAGAGCTGAGATCGGTCTCCGTCATTCAGCAGAAGCTCCTCGAGGCGCAACAGGCGGTCGAGCGGGAGTATGCGAGGGTTCGTCAGGCCGAGATGCGATATCGGCTGATGTTCCAGATGTCGATCGAGGCGTGTGTCATCCTCGATGCCGCCACGCTGCGGATCACGGACATCAATCCGGCCGCGCAACGGCTGCTCGGGGCGCTGGCGAAGCGCGTTGCGGGCAAAACCTTCACCGAGTTCTTCGAGGGCGCTGGCCAGCAGAACGTGCAGCGGCTGGTGGACAGCCTTCGGTCGAGCGGGCAGGGCGAGGCCGTGACCGTCAAGCTCGGGCCGGGTGGGGCGGATGTCCGGGTGTCGGGATCCATGTTCCGGCAAGAGGGTGGTCCGCAACTCCTGGTGCAACTGGCGCCGGTCAGTGGGTCGTGTCAGGCGGTTGTGGACGACGCTTCGGGATCTCTTAAGCTTCTCGTCGAGCGCATCCCCGATGCGTTCGTGATGACCGATGCGGACTTGCGGATACTGACCGGAAACGAAGCGTTCCTCAATCTCACGCAGCAGGCTGCGCCGGATCAGATCAAAGGGCAGCCGATCGATCGGTGGGTCGGGCGGTCGTCCGCCGAGGTCAACCTGCTGGCGGCCAGTCTGCGCGACTACGGGTCGGTGCGACGCTTCCCGACGATCGTACGGGGTGAACTCGGCGTCATCGAAGAGGTTGAAATCTCAGCCGTTCTCGTCGAGAACGCGGCGCAACCGAATATCGGCCTCGCGATCCGTACGGCCGGGCCGCGCGCGGCCGTCGACGGGAGCGATCCGGGGCAGCTCCCCTATACCACGACGCAGCTCAGGGGCCTCGTGGGGCAGGTGCCGCTCAAGCAGATCGTCCGCGAGACCACGGATCTCATCGAGCGGATGTGCATCGAGGCTGCGCTGCAGATCGTGGGCGACAATCGCGCTTCAGCGGCCGAGATGCTGGGCGTTAGTCGGCAAAGTCTCTATCTCAAGTTGCGGCGTTACGGTCTTGGGGACCTGGATAACGCCGAGTGAAGCCGATGGGCCGAGGCGCCGCGGGCGCTCTGACGGCTTCGATTCTCGGAACAATGAGACTACACTCGGTAATCCAGGGCGCGGCGGCGCCCGTAGTCCGTTGGCTTTGAACAACCAGGTGTCTGCCATGTCGTTGCGTCAAGCTCTGCAACGCGAGACGTCGGATCTTCATCGCATGCTCGACGAACTGGCCGAGCAACGGGGGTTTTTCAAGTCGCGAGCGGCCTACGGCGCTTGGCTGCACGCGACGACGGTGTTCCATCGTGAGGTGGCCCGCGCACTCAAAGCAGGTGGGTTCGACGACATGGTTCATGACGATCGCGTCGCGCTGCTGCTCGGAGACCTGGGCGATCTCGGCGAGCCCCCCGCGCCGGCGGTTGCCGGTGAGCGGCTCGCCATCGACACACCGGCTGACCTCCTTGGCGTGACCTACGTCGTCGAGGGCGCTACGCTGGGGTCGCGGGTGCTCTACAAGCGGGCCCAGGCGCTTGGATTGTCTGCGACTTTCGGCGCCCGCTTCCTGGCGGCTGAGGCGGCGGATCTCGAGGCGTGGCGCGAGACGGTCGCGAGGCTGGAGGCTGCGGATCTCGGCGAGGCGGATCGGGTCCGCGCGATCGGTGCCGGCCGAATGACGTTCGAGTTTGCCCGGGAGTGTCTCGATGGCAGACGATGCACCTGACGATCTCGCACTCGACCTGACGGCGTGCGATCGCGAACCGATCCACATTCCCGGGCTGATCCAGCCGCTCGGCTTTCTGCTGGCGTGCAGCAGCGAGACGTGGCGCATCACGCATATCTCGTGCAACGCGCTCGCGATGGGAAATGACCCGGCGGCGCTGATCGGCAAGCATGCGCGGGATGTGATCGGCAGGGATGTGTTCCACGCGTTGACCAATGCACTTGCCGGCGCGAGCGCGCCGTCCCTTCCCGGGCGTGTCATCGGCGTGCGACTGCCAGATGGGCGGGACTACGACGTCGTCGCGCACGTGCATCGTGGTGTCGCGATCTTCGAATTCGAGCCGACGCCGCCGGATGTCGTGCAGGGTACGCCGCTGCTTCTCGTTCGCAGCATGTTGATGCGCATTCAGGGTGCCGAGACCATCGACGCGATCTGTGCGGTCGCCGTGCAGCAATTGCGCGCCCTGATCGATTTCGATCGGGTCATGGTCTATCGCTTTCTCCCCGATGGCGCGGGGACGGTCATCGCGGAGAGTCGCGCCGATGGCGTGCCGTCGTTCCTCGGCCACCACTACCCGGCGTCTGATATTCCCCGGCAGGCGCGGGATCTCTATCTGAAGAACTGGCTCCGCTACATCGCCGATGTGGACGCAGTCTCGGTCGCTGTCGCGGGGCATGCTGATGCCGCACCGCTCGACATGAGCTTCTGTTCGCTGCGCAGCGTTTCGCCGATTCACATCCGCTACCTGAAGAACATGGACGTCGGGGCGTCGCTCTCGATCTCGATCGTGGTGGCCGGAGCGCTGTGGGGGCTGATCGCCTGCCATAACCGACGCCCGCGCAGGCTGCTGGCCGATACGCGGCTGGCGGCGGAATTCTTCGGGCAGACCTTCTCGCTGCAGTTGCAGACGCTGGCGCGGGCCGACGTTTCGGAAATGTTGAGGGCGGCGAAGCAGTCGATCGACCGGATCGTGGTGTCGCTGCCACCGGGCGATTCGCTGTCGGAGAGTTTCGCCGGCAAGATGCCGGAGCTCAGAAAGCTCATTCCCTGCGACGGCGTCGCGCTGTGGTTCGAGGGCAGGCTCACGACGACAGGTGCGTGTCCGCCGGACGGCGACATCCCGCGAATCGCGGCGGCGCTGGCGGGGCGCGGGGCGACGTCGGTCTTTGCAACACACGAGATCAGCCAGATCTACGATGGTGCCGGCGCTTTCGCGCCGCAGGCGAGCGGATTGATGGCGGTGCCGCTCTCACGGGCGCCCGAGCATTATCTGATGCTGTTCCGGCGGGAGTTCGTGCACACGATCGACTGGGCCGGCAATCCGTCGAAGACGCTCGACAGCGAGGATGGGCTGCTGACGCCCCGCGCCAGTTTCGAGATCTGGCGGGAGGAGGTCAGGGGGCAATCGCGCGTCTGGGAACCGCATGACTGCCTGACCGGCGAGGCACTCAGGATCGCGCTTCTCGAAATCGTGCTCAAGTACAACGAGGTCGTTGCCGAAGAACGCGCCAAGGCCGAGCGCCGCCAACGGATACAGACCGAGGAGTTCCGGCATCGGGTCAAGAATGCGCTGGCGCTGATCGGCGCGCTGGTGGCGCAGAGCCGGGTTCAGCATGACGATGTCGGCGCCTTCGTGAGCGATCTCGAGGGGAGCATCCGGGCGCTCGCGCTGGCCCACGACCTGGCCAGCCGGCCGGGGGCGCTCGAACTTGCGCAACTGGTATCGATCGAACTTGCTCCTTACGCCAGTAATGAGCCCGGCCGGATCACGACGGCCGGTCCATCGGTCGCGCTCCGGGAGACGAGCGCCAGTGCCATGGCGCTGGTGGTGCACGAACTCGCGACCAACGCGTCGAAACACGGCGCGCTGAGCAATGCCGAGGGCCGTCTGTCGGTGCGGTGGTCGCTCACGGACGACGGTGGATGCTCGCTGATGTGGCATGAGAGCGGCGGACCGCCGGTGCGCGTGCCGAACGTGGTGGGCTTCGGCATGCAGCTCATCGGGCGACAGGTGCCGTTCGAGCTCGGTGGACGCGCCAACATCGACTTCGATCCGGCCGGACTGAAAGTCGAGTTCTGGCTGCCGCCCGACCAGGTCGGTGCCGGCGACCCGAGCGCCGGGGCCATGCTCGGGTTTCCGGTCGAGATCGATCTGGAGCCGCTGCAGGGGCATTCGGTCCTGCTCGTGGAGGACAGTCTCGTCGTGGCGATGGAGCTCGAAGACAAGCTCAAGAAGCTCGGTGCTGGTGCCGTCTACATGGCCGGCACGATCGAGCGTGCGCTCGCGGCCGTCGAGGAGCATGGCGTCGATCTGGCGTTGCTCGACATCAATCTGAAGGGCACCAAGTCGTTCGCGGTCGCCGACGTTCTTGTGCAGCGCGGCATCCCGTTCGCATTTGCAACAGGGTACGGGATCGAGGGGCAGCGGCCGCGCCGGTTCAAGGGCATTCCGGTGCTGTCGAAACCCTATGACCGGCAGCGGCTGGCGGGGATTCTCGTGGCGACGCTGCAGCCGAAATCCGAGGCGTAATCCTGCCATGTCGCCGGGCGTTCGGGAGCCTCATCGCACCCCCTTTCCCTCGCGGGCTTAACGACGCTACAGTGGCCTTCAAATGCAAGGGTGCTAAACCTGAAGCTGGGATGAAGCGCATGGAGCCCAGGATCAATCTGGCGCTTGTCGATGACGACGCAGTGTTCCTCTTCGAGTTCGCGCAGCGGCTGGCCAATCGCGGACTGAACGTGCGGAGTTTTCGAGACGGCGAGGCGCTGCTCGAGGAAATCGAGCAGGGTGTAGCGTTCGATTGCGTGTGCGCCGACGTCAGAATGCCCGGGCTGTCGGGGCTGGACCTGCAGAACGTGCTGATCCAGCGAGACCAATCACTCCCGATCATCCTTTTCACGGGCTATGGCGAGGTCGAACTCGCCGTCGCCTCCATGAAAGCTGGCGCCTATGATTTCGTGGCCAAGCCGATCGACGAGGCGCGACTGATCGCCAGCATCGAGGCGGCGGCGAAGGTGCGGCGCATGGCGTCGCTGAAGCGGCGTGAAAATGCGCGCGTCGCGGATCGGATGGCCGAACTCAGCGAGCGGCAGCGGCAAGTGCTCGACCTGATGGTCAGGGGGATGACCAGCAAGCAGATCGCGTCGAGCCTGAACATCAATCATCGCACGGTCGAGAACTACCGGGCCACCGTCATGGAGCGGATCGGCGTCGGCAGCGTGGCACAACTCGTGCGCGTCGTGATGGATCTCGAGCGCGACCGCTAGTCGGGCGCTCGCGAAAAAGCGACCAGAACTCAGCATCTTGCAGGCGCCGCCATTGGCGGCCGGGGTCCGCGTTGGCGATCTGCGTCAAAGACGCGAGATCGGCGTTGATCTGGGCGGCTCCGTGTGTAAACATAATTGGACAGATTGAATGTAACATATCCACGCACGCTGGGGAGGCTCGGGTCCAATGGACGTAAAAGCCGAGGTCGAGAGGAAGCTCGAAGCCGCAGTGTCGCGGGCGTCCCGGGACGTTTGCCCGCCGGGATTGGCCTCGGCGGTGAGCTATGCGGTGTTCCCCGGTGGTGCGCGAATACGTCCGCTTCTCTGCCTTGGCGTGGCGCAAGCCTGCGGTCGTGTCGGGGACGCCGCGTTGTCCGGCGCTGCCGCGATCGAGATGCTGCATTGCGCCTCGCTGGTCCACGACGACTTGCCGTGCTTCGACGATGCCGACACACGGCGCGGCAAGCCGACGGTGCATCGCGCGTTCGGCCAGC
>JBGSJD010000412.1:0-2425 GCA_041742195.1 Hyphomicrobiaceae bacterium | reverse complement strand
GCGCCGAGATCATCCGGCGGGCGCCCGTCGTCGACCTCGTCATCGGCTCGCAGAGCTATCATCGGCTGCCGGCGCTGGTGGCGCGCATCCAGGCCGGCGAGCAGGGCATCGTCGAGACCGATTTCCCCGAGGAGGACAAGTTCGAGCATCTGCCGCAGCGGGCCGATCCTGTGCGCGGCAAGCGGGCGCCGGCAGCTTTTCTGACCGTGCAGGAAGGCTGCGACAAGTTCTGCACGTTCTGCGTGGTGCCCTATACGCGCGGGGCCGAGGTCTCGCGCCCGGTCGAGCATATCCTCGCCGAAGCGCGCCGGCTGGTCGCGCAGGGCGTCCGCGAGATCACGCTGCTCGGCCAGAACGTCAACGCTTACCATGGCCGCGACAGCGACGGCAGGACCTGTTCGCTCGCGATGCTGATCCGGGTGCTCGCCGGGATCGAGGGGCTGGAGCGGCTCCGCTACACGACCAGTCACCCGCGTGACATGACGGACGAGCTGATCGGCACGCACCGGAGCGAGCCGAAGCTGATGCCGTATCTGCACCTGCCGTTCCAGTCCGGCGCCGATCGCATCCTGGCCGCGATGAACCGCAAGCACACGGCGGCCGAATACCTCGCCCTCGTCGACCGTATCCGGCAGGCGCGGCCCGATATCGCGCTCTCGACCGACGTCATCGTCGGCTTCCCCGGCGAGACGGACGACGAGTTCGAGGCGACCCTCGAGATGGTGCGGAAGGTCGGCTATGCGCAGGCGTACTCGTTCAAGTACAGCCCGCGCCCCGGCACGCCCGCCAGTACGCTCGACAACGCCGTGCCCGAGGAGGTCAAAGCGGAACGTCTCAAGCGGCTGCAGGACCTGCTCGACACACAGCAGGCGGCGTTCTCGACCTCGCTGGTCGGCCGGGTGCTGCCGGTTCTGCTCGAGCGTCCGGGGCGCAAGCCCGGCCAGCTCGTGGGGCGCTCGCCATATCTGCACATCGTTCACGGCGACGCGGCACCCGAGTTGCAAGGCTCGATCGTGCCGATGGAAATCGTCGAGGCGCGCGCCAACAGCCTCGCAGGTGTCATAAAAGGGCTCTAGCGAACGCGTTGTGACGAGCCGAATCCTTTTCGAATCTGCGCTCGTTCGATGCTAGGCTTGCCGCGTGCCGACTGGCATGCTGAGGGCTGGCACGTTCAGGAGAGACAGGATTGACAGAGGCGCGGGGACCGACCGCACGCGGGCCGGTCAGGCCGGAAACGGCCGAGGAGAGCGGTGAGCGGGCGACCGCAGCGCACCGTGTGGTCAAGACTTTCGACGACAACCGGCTGCTGCCGCGCGTGCTCGGCGAGTACGACGCTCATCTGGCGCAGATCGAAAGCCGGCTCGGGGTCACTGCCCACGCGCAAGGCAATGTCATCACGTTGACCGGGCCCAGGGCTGACGCCGAGGCGGCCGGAGCAGTGCTCGAGTCGCTCTACGACAGGGCTGCCAAGGGCGAACCGATCACCGCTGGCGAGATCGACGGCCTCATCCGACACGTCCGGTCGGGCTCGGCGCAGGGCGAAGGCATGGCCCAAGTCCGTACGCGGCGGCGCATCGTGACCGCGCGGACGCCGATGCAGAGCGCCTACATCCGGGCCCTCGATGCCTACGACCTCGTGTTCGGCATCGGACCGGCGGGCACGGGCAAGACGTATCTGGCCGTCGCATACGCCGCCGCCTGCCTGGAACGTGGCCTCGTCGAGCGGATCATCCTGTCGCGTCCGGCGGTCGAAGCCGGCGAACGGCTCGGCTTTCTCCCGGGCGATCTCAAGGAGAAGGTCGATCCCTATCTCCGGCCGCTCTACGACGCGCTGAAGGACGTGCTGCCGCCGGAAAAGGTGGAGAAGGACCTCGCCACGGGCGTCATCGAGGTGGCGCCACTGGCGTTCATGCGCGGGCGCACGCTGGCGCATTCCTTCGTGATCCTGGACGAGGCACAGAACACGTCCAGCATGCAGATGAAGATGTTCCTGACGCGCATCGGTGAAGGATCGAAGATGGCGATCACGGGCGATCCCAGCCAGATCGATCTGCCGAGGGGGCAGGATTCCGGGCTCGGCGAAGCCGTCCGCCTGCTGGATGGCGTCAAAGGCATCGAGACCGTCCGCTTCACCGCTGCGGACGTCGTGCGCCGCGATCTCGTCGCGCGTATCGTGGAAGCCTACGACCGCTTCGAGCGCTCGTCGCGCACCACGACGGACTAGGGAGCCGTTCTGCAACCGATGCCCACACCGGGTGACATAGCCCCTCCGCCGCGCCCGTCGTCCGGTGCCGGAAGCGGCCTTGCCGTCGACATCGTGGTCGAGAGCGAGCTTTGGCAGGACACCGGGGACGTGATGCTGCTCACCGACGCGGCGGCGCAGGCCCTGGCCCGGCATCCGTCGATCGCGCGCGACCTCGATAGA
>JBGSJD010000411.1:0-3425 GCA_041742195.1 Hyphomicrobiaceae bacterium | reverse complement strand
GTGGCGCGTCGCCTCGCCTTGCAACCGGCTCCGGTCGAGCGCGACCATGGCCCGGATCGCGGCCCGGGTGGCCAGAAAGAGCGGCAAAGCCGCGAGACCGTCGAGATCGAGATCGCGGGCGGTGGCGCCCAGATAGCGGTTGAGCACGATGTTGGCTGCCCGCGACTGGCCGCGACGATCGAGATCCATCAGCAGGAACGCCAGATCGTAAAGGAGGTCGATGCTGGCGAGCGCCTCGTCGAACTCGAGTGCGTCGAAGAGGGTGGGGCAGCCGTGCCAGAGCACGATGTTGCCGAGATGCAGGTCGCCATGGCAGCGGCGGACGAGCCCGCCTCGCTGGCGGTCCATCAGCAGCGGCGTGATACGGGCGAGCGCGCGCCCGGCGCGTTCGACGAAGTCCGAGACCGTGGTCGCAAGCGAAGGATCGCGCTCCGCCGCCGACGTCAGGCTCGCTTCGACGTTGGCGAGGATCGACGTGAAGGCCGCGACACTCTCGTGCGCCGATCCGATGACCGGCGCCTTCGCATGGGCGTCGGACAGCATCCTGGCCAGTCCGCGGGCCAGTGTCTCGTCGATGCCGCGAGTCTCGGCGATGTTGGAGAGGACGTCGTCCTGCGAAAAGCGCGCCATGCGGACGCCCCACTCGACGACCGGGCCGTCGCCGTCGAAGCCAAGACGGTCGTCGGTTCCTCGGGTGATGCGGACGAGGGCGCGGTAGATCTCCGGCGCATGCGGCTGGTTGATTTCCATCTCGCGCCGACAGGCCGCGGCGCGCTTCTCGAGGGTCGAGAAATCGAGATAAGGTACCGAGATGGCGCGCTTTATCTTGATCGCCTCGTCGCCGGCCAGAAACACCAGCGCGGCGTGCGTCTCGATCACCTCGACCGTTCGCGGCCCGGCGGGATAGCTCGCCGGGTCCCTCAGGAACGCGAACGCCTCGTGCTGATCGGTGCCGGATGAGGCGTTGGTCAACGGTTGTCTCCTCCTCTGCGGCTCATTCGTAGCCCGGCGGTGGCGTGAAGCCCACGATCTCGCGTTCGACGAAGCGGCTGAACGCGGTTGCCCACTTGTCGCGTCCGCCGGCTGCTATGGCCTGATAACCGACCGGAAGGCCGGCCGTGGTCAGCCCCGCCGGTCCGACGGTCGACGGCAGATAGAGGACGCCAGAATAGCCCGCCCAGAAGAGCTGGTCGGTGGTCGGCACCTGCTTGTTGTTGACGGTGATCGTGCGCTGCCAGCGCTCGCCCTCCTGATCGTGCGGCCAGGCGGCGGACGAGGCGGCGGGGCAAAGCACGATGTCCCAATCGTCGAAGAAGGCGTTGAACTGGCGGCGCAGCTTCATGCGCTCGTTGTTGAGGCCGAGCCATTCGCGATGTGAGAGCGTGCAGCCCTTCACCATATGCTCGACGTAGGGCAGTTTGCCGGGACCGGCTGCCGCCGCGGCCGCCTTCCAGCGGGCGATGTCGGCCTCGGGCGTGCGTGCGGAGGTGGCGGCGCGGAGCAGCCAGACATAGACGTCGTGCAGGCGGCGGGTGTCGATCTCGGGCTCGATCTCCTGCACCTTGGCGCCGCGACGCGCGAGTTCGTCGACGAGGGACTGAAGGCGGTCGGCCATGGCGCTGTCGACCTCGGAGTTCGGATCGGTCAGCTTCACGGCGATGCGCATGTCCTTCAGCGAGGTTGCCGGGCAAACCGGGAGGTCGAGCTTCCAGCAGACGCCGTCGATGTCGTCGGGGCCGGCCATCGCATCGAGTGCGAGGTCGAGATCCTCGGCACCGCGCGTCAACGGGCCGATGGCCGAGATGTCGCCGTAGGTGACGACGCCCGGCAGCGCGTGCCCTTTCGGCGAGACGATGCCCCAGGTCGGTTTCAGGCCGAAGACACCGCAGTAGTGCGCGGGGTTGCGGATCGAGGCGCCGATGTCGCTGCCGGCCTCGAGGCCGGTCAGGCCAGCCGCGAGTGCCGCCGCCGAGCCACCCGACGAGCCACCTGGCGTGAGGGCGGTGTTCCAGGGATTGTTGGCGGTGCCGTAGACCTCGTTGTAGCTCTGCCAGTCGGCCAGCATGAGCGGCACGTTGGTCTTGCCGAAGACGACGACACCGGCTTTTTCCAATCGCTCGACGGCGAGCGCGCTCGTCGACGTGACGTTGTCCTTCAGGGCCGGATCGCCCCAGGTCGTCGGCGAGCCTGCGACATTATAGCTCTCCTTGAGCGTCATCGGGACGCCGTGCAACGGGCCCCAGACCTCCCCCTTCGCAAGCGCGGCGTCGGCGGCCTTGGCCCGTGTCCGGGCCCGCTCGCGATCCTGCCAAATGACGGCATTGAGCCGGGGATTGTACGTATCCACCCGCGCCAGGAAATGCTCCAGAACCTCGACGGCCGTTACCTTGCGGGCGCGGATCGCGCGGGCGATCTCGGCAGCCGATTTCCAGTGCAGCTTGTCCATGGTGGTGGGTTCCTTCCTGAAATCGCGTATTGGCGGGGCAACTGAAAGCGGGCAACGTCGCGCGCGCAGCATTACGGAGTCCTATCATGCGCATCGCCGTTGCCGGGTTCCAGCACGAGACCAACACCTTCGCGCCCGTCAAGGCGGATTATCAGTCGTTCGAGGTGACGAAGAGCTTCCCGCCGCTCTGCCGGGGCCTCGACATGATGATGCGGGTGCGCGGCAAGAAGCTGCCGGTGGCGGGGTCCATCGCAACGCTCGAAGCCGCAGGCGCCGAGGTGGTACCGCTGCTCTGGTGCATGGCGACGCCGTCGGCGCAGGTGACGCGCGATGCCTACGAGCGGATCGCCGGCGAGATCGTCGACCTGATCAAGGCGACCGGGCCGCTCGACGGCATCTGTCTCGAGCTGCACGGGGCGATGGTCGCGGAGCACGTCGACGACGGCGAGGGCGAACTCCTCCGCCGTATCCGGGAGGTGGTCGGTCGTGACATGCCGATCGCGGTCGCGCTCGACCTCCACGCCAACATGACGGCCGGGATGATCGAGCATGCCGACTACATGGACATGTACCGCTACTATCCACACACCGACATGGTCGAGACCGGGGCGCGGGCAGCGACGGGCCTCCTGCGCATCCTCTCGAGCGGGCGGCGGCCGGCCAAGGCGTTCCGTCAGCTCGACTTCCTGATCCCGATCAACGGCGGCTGCACGGATTTCGGGCCGGCGCGGGACATCTATCTGTCGCTGATGCCGGAACTCGACAAGACCATCCCCGGCCTCCAGGGGCTCTCCTTCGCGGCCGGCTTTCCGCACGCCGATATTCCCGACTGTGGACCGAGCGTGTTCGCCTACGGCACGACGCAAGAGGCCGCCGACCAGGCCGCAGACAGGCTCGCGGCCGAGGTGCGCCGCCGGGAGGGCGATTTCCTCCCTGCATTCTTTCCGGCCGAGCAGGCCGTGGCGCTGGCGCTCGAGCG
>JBGSJD010000410.1:0-1552 GCA_041742195.1 Hyphomicrobiaceae bacterium | reverse complement strand
CCCCGCTTCGGCGGGGCGATCGCCGCGCCGCAGGCGCTCCGGCTGGCCCGCCCCTCAGCGCGCCAGCTCCTCTTTCACCTTGGCGGCGAGTTGCGGAAGCGAGAACGGCTTCGGCAGGAACGCGTAGTGGGCGTTCGGATCGAGCACGTTCTTGAAGCGATCGTCCGGATAACCCGAAACGAAGATGACCTTCAGCTCCGGCCGTGTCTTGCGCATCTCGGTCATCATCGTCGGGCCGTCCATCTCCGGCATGACGACATCCGAGACCACGATGTCGATCGGCAGGGTCTCGCCAGCGACGAGCTCGAGCGCCTCGAGGCCCGTCGTCGCCTCCAGCACCTCGTAGCCCTGCCGCTTGAGGGCACGGACGGCGAAGTTGCGGACCGAATCCTCGTCCTCGACGAGCAGCACGCGGCCCGTTCCGGTCAGATCGCGCGGGGGCTCCTTGCGGCTCTGGGGAGCCGCCGCCTGCTCGACGGCCGTGGCCGGTTCGGGGATATGGCGGGGCAGATAGACCCGGAAGATCGTCCCCTTGCCCGGCGTGCTTTCCGGGAAGATGTAGCCGCCCGTCTGCTTGACGATGCCGTAGACCGTCGACAAGCCGAGACCGGTGCCCTTGCCCACGTCCTTCGTCGAGAAGAACGGCTCGAAGATCTTGGCCATCACCTGTGGCGTCATGCCGGTGCCAGTGTCCTCGACCTCGACCAGCACGTACTCGCCCGGGGCGACGGCGAGCGAGCGCAGCTTCAGCGATTCGCGCTCCGAAATATTGCGCGTGCGAACGGTGAGGCGGCCGCCGTCCGGCATGGCGTCCTTGGCATTGACGGCGAGATTGATGATGACCTGGTCGAACTGAGTCCGGTCGGCCTTCACGAGCCAGAGATCGCGGCCCGACACGAGCTTCAGGTCGATCTTCTCGCCGATCAGGCGGTTCATGAGGACGGACAAGTCGGTCAGCACCTCGCCGAGTTCCATCACTTCGGGGGTGAGCGTCTGGCGACGCGAGAAGGCCAGCAGCTGGCGCACGAGGTTCGCCGCGCGATTGGCCTCCTTCTTGATGTTCATGATGTCCTTGTGGGCCGGATCGAAGGGCCGATGGGTCTGCAGGAGCAGATCCGAGAAGCCGAGGATGGCAGTCAGGACGTTGTTGAAATCGTGTGCGATGCCGCCGGCGAGCTTGCCGACCGCTTCCATCTTGGTGCTCTGGGCGTACTTGAGCTCCAGCGCCTTCTGCTCGGTGGCGTCGATGGCGTAGAGCATCGCCGCCTCACCGGGCAGGGCATCTCGCATCGGGCTCAGATAGATGCGCCGTGTGAACTGGCGATCGTCGCCGAACGAGATCTCGACCGGCGTCAGCGCAGCCCGGCCCGCCTTCGCCTCGGCAAGGGCCGCATCGATGCCCTTGACGGCGTCCGCGTCGGCCGCGGCCTCGGCCAAGGCGCGGAGCGAGGCCGACTGGCGGAGCCCGGCATCGAAGAACATGCGCGCGAAGGCGGCGTTGTAGGACCGGATGGCGCCGTCCTCGCCAAGCGTGGCGATGCCGAACGGCGCG
>JBGSJD010000409.1:0-2548 GCA_041742195.1 Hyphomicrobiaceae bacterium | reverse complement strand
AGCCGGCTCGCCTCGCGGCTGGCAACCCGGAAGGCGGCGCTGACCCAGGTCTTCGCCGGCATCGTCGCCACCGCCGGCCTCTATGTCGTCTGGCGCGGCATCTTCGGCTGACGCCCTGTCAGACCTTCGCCATGATCTCCGTGGCGAAGCTGTCGAGCTTCCGGAGCGCATCGTCGATGTCGTTGGATTCAAAGCCGATGTTGACGTGCCGCACGCCGGCGTCGCGGTAGGCCCGGGCATCCCCCACGATCTCCTCGGCCGTGCCGGTGAACACCGCGCGCCCGCCGTGGCTGCCCTTGTGCCGTTCGCCGAGGACATAGCCCGGCGCGAACATGCCGACGTCGAGTTTTGACCCGTCGCGCCCCGCGGCGTCGGCGTGCCGGCGCATCTCGGCGATCTCGCGCGCCATCTTCGCCGGATCGTCGAGCGGCTCCTTCGGGTTCCGGATGGTCGGATACCAGCCGTCGCCGAGTTCGCCGGCCCGCTTCTTGGCGGCCGCCCCTTCGCCCCCGACCCAGATCGGCGGTCCCGGCTTCTGCACCGGCTTCGGCTCGAACATCATGTTCCCGAACTTGACGAACTCGCCGTCGAACTTCGGATCGTCCTCGCTCCACATCGTTCGGAAGGCGCGAATATATTCGTTGGAGGCAGCACCACGTCGCTCGAACGGCGGCGAGGCGAGTTCCGCCATCTCCTCGCGCATCCAGCCGACGCCGACGCCGACCGTCACCCGCCCGCCCGAGAGCACGTCGACGGTCGCCAGCGTCTTGGCCGTCAGCACCGCCGGCCGGTGCGGCACGACCATGACCGAGGTCAGGAGCCGGATCTTTTTCGTCACCGCCGCCGTGTAGGCGAGGCACGAGAGCTGCTCGAGGCAGAAGCCCGTCGCGACACCCGGCCAGTCGCCGCTCTCGTTGTAGGGATAGCGGCTGTCGATCCGCCGCGCGATCACGACATGATCGGAAAAGCCGAGGTGCGCGAGCCCCAGCCCGTCGGCGTGCTGCGCGATGCGCACGAGGTTGTCGGGATGCGAGGCCGCGCCCCGCGTGCCGAGATGCAATCCGAAGTCCATGGCGGTCTCCCTTGATTTGCTTCGCTTCGCGATCGGGCTGCGCCCTGCCCCGGGATTGTACGCTACCGCTCGAACAACCTCGTCGTCATGCCCGCGCCGAGGTCGGCCCATAGGCCGGCCGAGGGAACAGGCGGGCACCCACGACACGCCGATTGGTCACTCGAAGCCGTCGTGGATGGCCGCCTGCGCGGCCATGACGTTGAGATAAATTGGTTGTGTTGGACACTACTGCGCCGTGAGACCGCCATCGACCACGAGTGCCGAGCCGGTCATGAACCCCGCGTCGTCCGAGGCGAGGAAACAGATGCCCGATGCGATGTCGTCGGCGTGCCCGAGGCGTCCGATCGGATGCGACTTGAGCGCGATCGTCCGCGCCGACTCCGTATCGTTGGTGCCGGTCTGCGTGGCGCGCGCGACGAACGTCTGGTTGCCCATGTCCGTCTCGATGACGCCCGGGTGGATCGAGTTGACGCGGATCTTGTAGCCCTTGCGCCCGTAGGCGAGCGCCGTCGATTTCGTGAACAGGGTCACGCCGCCCTTGGTCATCGAATAGAGCGGATCGAGCTGCGAGCCGACGAGGCCGGCGACCGACGCCAGGTTGACGATCGCGCTGCCATGCTTCGAAGTGGCGCCGCTCGCGCTGAGGGCCGCCGTGCAGAGCTTGGTGCCAAGCCAGACGCCGGTCAGGTTGACGGCGACGAGCTTGTTCCATTCCTCGAGGCTGACCTCCTCGAAATCGCGGCCGAGGAACAGCCCGGCATTGTTGACCAGCACGTCGAGCTTGCCGAACTGCTTCGTCGCGGTCTCGACGGCCACGTGCCAGTCGCGTTCCCGCGTCACGTCGAGTTCGACGTAGATCGCCTTGCCGCCGGCCTTCTCGATCTCGCGCACCGTTTCCTTGGCGCGGTCGGCGAGAAGATCGCCGACGAGGACAGACGCGCCCGACGCGGCCATCATGTGGGCGGTGGCGGCTCCGATACCGCGCGCGGCGCCCGAGATCAGGGCAACTTTTCCGTCGAGTCTGTTGGGCATGCGTATCCTCCGCGGTCTGGAATTTCTGTGTTCGGCTTGTCAGGCGATGGGGAAGCGGGCCCGCACGGCATCGACGAACCGCGACGTGAGCGCGATGGCCTCGGGATCGATCGGGAGAACCTGCGACGAGAGCTTCGAGATCACGAGCTGCCGGCCGCGATCGACGAACAGGTTCTGCCCATGGATGCCCATGCCGTAAGCGAGCGGTGACGGCCCGCGCTCGATGTACCACTTGGTCCGGTAGTGCATCGGGCGGCCCGGGTAGTAGGCGCCGAACGACCCGGCATCCCAGGCGGCCGGATCGCCCGCCGTCGCGATGTCGGTGAGCCAGTCCGCCGGCAGGATCTGCTTCCCGCCACGCCGTCCGCCCTCGACCAGGAGCTGGCCAACCCGCGCGAGGTCCATGGCCGTGACGCAGATGCCGCCCGCGCAGCGCGGCGTCCC
>JBGSJD010000408.1:0-5523 GCA_041742195.1 Hyphomicrobiaceae bacterium | reverse complement strand
CAACGCCCGCATCTGCGAACGCCTCGTCTGCCGCTGGGGCGGCTGATCGCGGCCGCCAGCATGTCGCGCGCGCCGATGGGCTAGCGAGTCTTGGGCAGCACGAAGCCGGCGCCGCTCTCCACGATCTTCACCAGCTCAGTGATGTCCTTGGTCTCCATGCCCTGGAACATGGCGTGCTTGTACATCAGCCTCGCCGCCTGACAGACCCACATCGGGATGCCGAGTCGCTCCCCCTGCTCGATGGCGAGATCGACGTCCTTCGTCAGGATGTGCATCGGCGCGCCGTAGGCGAACGAACGATCGAGCACCGACTCCGGGAACTTCGACTGCGTGGCGCTGTTGCGCCCGCTGCCGCGATTGATCGCCTCCGTCATCACTTCGGGATCGAGACCGCCTTTGGCGCCCATCACGTAGGCTTCACACGTCGCGGCCAGCGCCACCGCCGACAGGATATTGTTCGTGAGCTTCAGGACCTGCGCCAGTCCCGGCCGCGGCCCGGCGACGGTCACGGGCCCCCACTTGGAAATGAAGGGACGGATCTGCTCCACGAGATGCGGCGCCCCTGACACCATGACTGATAGCGTTCCGGCCCGGGCCCCCGGCGGGCCGCCGCTGATCGGGCAATCGACGAGCGCAATACCGCGCGCGGCCAGACCCGCCTCGAGTTCCTCGACCAGCGGCACGCCGACCGTGCACGTGTTGACGATCAGCTTCGCCGCACTGCCGTGGACGACGCCGTTCTCGCCCAGGACCACCTCCCGCAGCGACGGCAGCGTCGGCAGCGACACATAGACGGTATGGCAGCGGTCAGCCACCTCACGCGGAGATCCGGCCGGCCGCGCCTGCTTCTCGACGAGCGGTGCGATGGCCTCCGGGCGCGCATCGTGGACGACGAGGTCTTCCCCACCGCCGATGAGCCGGTCCGCCATGGGCAGACCCATGTTCCCGATGCCGATGAAACCGATAGCCACGCGCGCCTCCACTTGCTCCCTGATGTCACCGGGAGCTTGTCGCGGCAGGCCTCGGCGCGCAAGCGCACGATGGGAAACGTGGTCGGTTCTGGCCCGCGACGTCGTCTCAGGCGGCGACGGCACGCTGCGCGGCGAACTGCCGGAATGTCTGCGGCAGCTGTGCAGCCTCCCGGGCAATGTGGTCGAGCAGCAGCAACTCGTTCTCGTCGAGTACGTCGCGGTCGGCGAGGCTCGACATCAGCCACACGTCGCTCGCCTCCTCGATCACTTCATTGGTGACGATCTCGAGGCGTTGCCGCTCCAGCCGCGCGAGCGCACGCTCTTCCGGCGTGAGGAGCGGGCTGGTCCCCCAGACGCTGACGCCCGAGTGCGGCCCGAACGCCCCCGCCTCATCGTCACCGTGCGGCTGGCCGAGGATCGCAGCGACCAGCGACAGCGGCGCTGTCGCGATGTCGCCTGCCACTTCGCGGCGCGGTGGCACGCCATGCCCTGTGGAGGCAAGCACGGCCGCACCGAGGCAGCGGACGAAGAGCGTGCTCCAGGCCGGCGATGAATTGCCCGGCCCGATGGCGCGATTGATCGCGAGCAGGGACTCGGCCTCCACCCGCGTCACGGGAATGCTGGTTTCGCCGCCGAAGGCGACGAGGATGCGCTTGGCGAGTTCGATCTCGTCGGGCGAGAGCCGTCCCGGCACGTCCTCGCGACCGGCACGCAGCGGCCCGCCGCCCGTTTCGACCGCGTGCCGGATCTGGTCGAGCGCGAACGCCGACAGCGAGGGTGGCGTCCATCGGGCGGTTTCGAGGACATGGACGAGAATGGCGAGCTCGCTCGACGTGATGACCTGCCCGAAGGCGCTGATCTGCTCGATCAACCAGCGCGCGTTTTGCGCGACGACATAGCCGACCGGCTCGGCCTGCCGGACGGTGTAATCGGTGATCGCCTCGACGAGGAACCGGCCCCATTGCGGGTCCTGGATCGGCGTCGCGGCGTGGAGCGACAGAAGCGCTTCGGCGTCTGCGCGATCGAGAGCCTCGCCGCTGTCGTAGACCGCGCGCAGGCGCATCACATCGCCGTCGCGGATGCTGCCGCGCTGTCGGATTTCATCGATCGAAATAGCGTCCAGAATGCCCATCGCCACCCACTCCACGCCATGCGTGATTTGGGAAGCTAGGCGTCGGCGGTTACCAAGTCGCTAAAGTCTGTGTACGGCTGACGCAAGCTGTTGCAATTGCGCCTCGATTGTTGGGCGGGCCCGTCAGAAGTGGTAGTCGAAATAGCGGATCTCGGGAGCATACCAGCCAGCGACCAGCTCGCGCAGTTCCGTAGTGTAGGCGTCGCGATAGTCGCCCCGTCGGGAACGCGACACATTGGTGCGCGGCAGCTCGACCTTGCCGGCGAGACCGATGGCATCGAGGACGGTGGCGAAATCCGCCTCGAGGGTCTCGTAGCGACCGACGAAGTCGACGAAGGGCCGATCGTCCTCGGTATAGAGGCTCCAGTTCTCCACAAACGCGCGGCGGCGGTCGCTGTTGAATTCGGCGAACGTCGGACGCGCGGCGTCGGGCTTCGACTTGGTCTTGTAGTGATACCAGGAGACCTGCCGGTCCCAGGGATTGCGCTCGAACGTGAACTTGTAATACCGCCGCCAGACGTCGTCCCCGACGTAGGTCCGGATGCGCCAGCCCGGCATGTGCTCGTAGTAGCCGACCGAGGGGTGGTAGTGCCGCTCCGGTCGCCCGAGGAGGCGCTTCCACAGCGCGCGTGCGGGCTTCTCCGGATGTTCGATCCGGTAGTTCTGCGCCGGCTTCTGGCGCACGCCGCGCAACTGCTCGCTCGCCTCGGTGATCACGTCGTCGGCCCCGCACACCGCCGACAACGCCGCCTCGACGGAGGTCGAGCCGGTCTTGTACGTCTTGATATAGATGAAGCGGTGTTGGTGACTGAGGATCATGGAGGCCGGATGGAAAGGGTTGCCGCGACGCGCTCATCGTAGCCGATCGCAGGCCCTGGTGCATCGGGTTCGCAGACGGGGTTGCGCGCGGCGCGAACAGCCACGGCAAGGCTCGCAGCCGCCTCGGGTAGCAGGAACCTCTTTCGCCGGGTGCCGAGCTGAACCGCAATCGGGTCCCCAACGTCCGTGGCGTGACATGAGGCCGTCGCGGCATCAGGCGCGATCGTCGGTTGTAATCAGAATGATGGTTTCTGCCGAAACGGGGTATTCAAAAAAATGATCCGAATGCCACTTGCCGAGAAGGGTCGGCTGGACTAAATTTGACGTATTGCGCGCAATGCAGTGAATATTAAAACCAATACGTTTCTGGAGTTTTTCCATGTCGAAGATCATTGACGCTGCCAAGTCCACTCCCACCATCATCGTCGAGCCCTCGGAGGCCAAGCCGACCGTCCGCGTCGGAGATGGCCTGTCGCCGTGGCGCTCGGGCCCGAAAGTCCGCCTCGGTGACGGCCTTTCGCCCTGGGCGGCCACGCCGCGGATGCGGCTCGGCGACGGCCTGATGCCCTGGTAATTCAGGCAGTACGGTGCTTCCGGGGGTGGGCGTGGGCCCGCCCCCGGAACGCACCGATGCGCGCCGACGACGGATCTGTCGGGCGCTTGTGACGTCCGCTGACGAGATGCTCCGGCGGAAATACCGATTATTGCGTGATTATATTCGAATGAATTGCGTGGAGACGCGATAATGACCCTGTCTCGGGAGATGCCGTCGGCTGCCGTTATTCCGGAGCCGCGCCAGCCCATCGTTCGTTTTGTTCAGTTGGTCGACGGTGGCCGGCTTCCCCGCCGCGCGGACCGTACGGTTGGCGGAACGCTGCCAGCGCGCGCCATTCAATATTGCGAGCCCGTGGCGGCGGCCTCGGGCTTCGGCTGGTACGTCTTCCTGCCGCGACGTTTCCAGCTTCTCTGGGATGGCCATGAGATCTTCTGGCGCGCCGAGGGGATGGATGACTTCCAGCCTCTGCGCTCGTGTCACTATCCCGGCTTCGCGGCGCGGTTCGACGCGGTGGCGCCGGCCGAATTGCAGGGCGCGGCGCCGGCCTTCCTGACCGCATCGATCCAGCAAGGCCTCGTCCAGATCTGGCCGGGCCTCATGGCGACGACCGCCGATGGCTGGAGTTTGTTGGTTCGTCCCGTCGCCAATCTGGCGCGACCCTCGGGTTTCGAGCTGCTGGAGGGCATCGTCGAAACGGACAGCATGTGGTTCGGCCCGCTCTTCACCAACGTTCGCCTGACGCGGACGGGCGTCCCGATCGAGTTCGATGACGACGTGCCCTTCATGCAGGTGCAGCCCCTGCGCAAGGGGCACTACGAGGCAGCGCGGCTGGCGCGTTTCGAGGTCGCGGAACGCCTCGAGGACATGACGGACGACGATTGGCAGCGGTATGCCGACAAGGTCGCCCGCCGCTGCATGCGCGACGATCGCCAGCCCGGCGCCTACAAGATCATGGTGAGGAAGAGCAGCGAGCCGCGCGACGACAGCTAGAGCAGAATCCGTTCATACGGAACCGTAGCCGGCGGCCTTGAAGAACCCGAGGGCGTCGGTGCGTGTGATCTTCTGGATGGCGTCAGCGATCGCCTGCCACAGCGCTTCGACAGTTCGCGCTGCCGCCTTTTTCAGGAGCGCCTTGAGCTTCGAATAGGCCATCTCGATCGGATTGAGGTCTGGCGAGTAGGGCGGCAGGTATTGCAGCGCGGCTCCCCGGCCTTCGATGGCCGCGCGTACCGCTGCCGGCTTGTGGGCCGGCAGGTTGTCCATCGCGACGATGTCGCCGGGCGCGAGGGTTGGCGCGAGTTCCTGCTCGACCCATGCGAGGAACGCCGGTCCGTTCATGGCGCCGTCGAGGACCATCGGTGCCGTCATCCCCGACAGCCGAAGTCCGCCGACGAACGTGGTCGTCTTCCAGTGGCCGTGAGGAACGGCGGCGACGCAGCGTTCTCCGCGCGGGGCACGGCCGTAGAGGCGCGCCATCTTCGTGGAGGCGCCCGTTTCGTCGACGAAGACGAGGCGTGCCGGATCGAGTTCAGGCTGCGCGTCGCGCCATCGGGCGCGGGCCGCCGCCACGTCCGCGCGCTCCTGTTCGCTGGCGTGCGCCGTTTTTTTTGAAGGTCAGTCCGTGCCGGTCGAGGCAGCGCCAGATCGTGCTGACGACGAATATCTCGCCGTGTGCCCGCTTGAGATGCGCCGCAATCTCTTCGAGCGTGAGGTCGGGCGACGCGGCGACGAGCGCCTTGATCTCATCCGCATGCGCCTCGATGCGATCCGAGCGCCGATCGCCACCCTGCCTGGCCGGCGCCAGCGATCCCGTGCGCTTCAGGTGCTGGACGAGTTTCGTAACGGTCGAGGCGACGACACCGAACCGCTCGGCGACCGCACGTCGGGACGCTCCGTCCTCGACCGCGGCGATCAGGCGTTTGCGAAGGTCTTCCGAGAGCGGCTCTGCCATGGCGGCTGGCCTCCCTCGCCAGCCCACAGCATGAATCACTGTTCGCCCGGTTTGGGAATCCCCCAAGATTCCGCAAGATCGGAAAATGCTCTAG
>JBGSJD010000407.1:0-4509 GCA_041742195.1 Hyphomicrobiaceae bacterium | reverse complement strand
GGGCCTGCTCGAGGCCGACAAGTGCCCGGTTGCCGACGATCGCGAAGCGCAGGCGACGGCCAGAGGCGAGCGCGCCGAGGCTGTCGGCGAGCGTATGTTCGGAGCCCGACTTCACGCGCGCGACGTCGCGCGGGTTGACGGCGATCTCGGGGACGTCGATGCCGGCTGCGGCCAGCGTCTGCCGCAGGACCAGGGCATCGCCCGCCTTCATCATCGCGTCGACCGGGTTGAGGGACAGGGTCCCGAAATGCTCCAGCTGGCGGATGATGGCGAGCGTGAAATGGCTCGGTGATTTCCCGGCCCTGAAGATGATCGCATCGAGGTGCTCGAGCGGCTCACCGTTGATCAGGATCGCCGGCTCGCGGCTCGCGATGTAGAGCGACACGCGTCGGCGATCGATCACCGGCATCGCGTGGCCCCGCAACTCGGCCTGCCGGACGAGGCGCCGGTTCGACGGGTTCTCGGGCCGGCGCGACAGGAGACCGATGGACAAGGCTCGGCTGACGGGTTCGCTGCGGGCGGCAGAACCGTAGGACCTGTAGCTCAGCTGCGGCTGGCGGAACGATGTCGCCGGATCGACGATCATGTCGGCCCGGACGGCTTGGCGGCCGAGAAGCATGCGGTAGGCCATCGAGTCGCGGCTGGCCAAGGTCACATCGATCGGCCACTCGCGCTCGCCGATACGCGCCACGGTGCGGATGACATAGCGGCGCTCGGCCTCGCCGTTCGAGCTTGTGACGTCGCGCCGGTCGACCACGTCCGCCGTGCAGGTGATCTCGACGTCGTCACGGCCGGGAATGGGCCTCACGACGAAGCGGACGCGGGGCCGATCGGACGTCCCGATCTCCTCGATCGCAGACGCCGCCAGCGCCGACGTTCGTGCGCCGGTGTCGATCTTGGCCTTGATGGCAGGGAGGCCGAGATCCGGTAACGCCAGCCATTCCTCCCACCCGAGGACGAACTGCTCTTTCACGGCCGCACGGGCCTCCTGATGTCGGGCGGCGCCGCAGCCGCGCGCCTTCACTGCTAGCCCAGCGTCGGCTTTGCCGCAATGCAAACCCCGTCCCGCGAGCTGGCGGATGGCGCCTCGATCGACGACGCGAATGGCGATTGCCATCGACGGCCGGGGCGATCACGGTCCGATGGCGGATCTTCACGTCCTCGCGAGGTGCCTTATGTCCGCTCGGTTTCGGTGCTATCGAGCGCCAAACCCCCAGCAGAACCGGACCGACTGGATGTTTCACGGCCGCCGCATCGCCGTCGTCATTCCTGCCCTCAACGAGGAGAAGGCCATCGGTCGCGTGCTGGCCGATCTCCCGACATTCGTCGATCGGGCGATCGTGGTCGACAACGGCTCGACGGACCGGACGGCAGAGGAAGCACGCCAGCAAGGCGCCGTCGTCGTCGCCGAGCCGGAGCGCGGCTACGGGGCGGCATGCCTCGCGGGGCTCCGGCATATCGACGGCGCCGATATCGTCGTGTTCATGGATGGCGACTACTCCGATCACGCTGACGACATGACCAAGCTGATCGCGCCCATCGCCGACGACGTCGCCGACATGGTGATCGGGTCTCGCGTTCTCGGCGATCGGGAGGCCGGCTCGCTGACGCCGCAGCAGCGCTTCGGCAACTGGCTCGCGACGCGGCTGATCCACCTCATCTGGGGCACCCGCTACACGGACCTCGGACCCTACCGAGCCATCTCGACACTTGCGCTCGACCGTCTCGGGATGGCGGACCGCAACTATGGCTGGACCGTCGAGATGCAAATCCGGGCCGCTGTCCACGGGCTGCGGACCCAGGAAGTCCCGGTGAACTACAGGGTCCGCATCGGACAATCGAAAGTCTCGGGAACCGCGCGCGGCACGGTGATGGCCGGGATCAAGATCCTCTCGGTGATCGGCCGCTTCGCGCTGGCGCCGCCGCGTGCCACGGCTCACGGCCGCAGCGGTCCATAGACGCCAGGGCCTGCCGTCGTCACATCCCGGTTCGATGCCGCGATGCCGCTTTGCGGATGGGCGGTTTCATGTACCCTTTCCCTTCCGGCACCCGGAGGGCCACCCCATGACGCGCGATCGGTTGAGCTTTCTCTATCTCAACATCGGCCATTTCCTCGACCACCTGTTCACGCTCGTCTTCGCGACTGTGGCGGCGCTGGCGCTCACACGCGAGTGGGGCCTCAGCTATGCGCAGCTCGTCCCCTACGCGATGCCGGGTTTTGTCGCGTTCGGGCTGTTCTCGCTGCCGGCCGGTCGCCTCGCCGACAAGTGGAGCCGGCACGGCATGATGGTGGTGTTCTTCATCGGCATCGGGCTCGCTGCCATCGCGACCGGGTTTGCGCGGTCCCCGTTCGAGATCGGCGTGCTGCTGTTCGTCGTCGGGGTGTTGGCGGCGATCTATCATCCCGTGGGCCTCGCCATGGTCGTCGACGGGGCAAAGGGCTCCGGGACCGGCATGGCCATCGGCATCAACGGCGTCTGGGGCAATCTCGGTGTGGGCTCGGCGGCGCTGATCACCGGCTGGTTCATCGACAACGGCGGGTGGCGGGCCGCATTCATCGTGCCGGGCGTCATTTCGGTGCTGATCGGCTTCGCCTACTGGTGGCATGTGCGCGACGATATCCGGGCCGCCGCCGAGAGGCGTCGGGCGCGGGCCGCGTCGCCCCCGGCTGAGACGGCTAAAGCTCCAGCAAGCGTAAGCACTGGACGCGACGAGGCGCGGGCCGCGTTGATCCGGCTGACGGCCATCGTGTTCTTCACTACGGCCGTTTCGAGCCTCGTCTTCCAGTCCACCACATTCGCGCTGCCCAAGGTCTTCGACGAGCGGCTGCAGGGGATCGCCGGCTCCGCGACGCTGGTCGGATGGATGGCGTTCGTCGTCTTCGCCATCGCATCGATGGCGCAATTGGTGGTGGGCCGGCTCCTCGATACGCTCGGGCCGCGCCTCGTGTTCATGGGAGCGGCGGCGCTGCAACTCGTCTTCTTCGCGGCGATGCCGGGGCTCAGCGACTGGACGGCGCTGGCGGTCGCCCTCGGGTTCATGCTCGGTGCGTTCGGGCAGATCCCCATCAACGACTACATGATCGGCCGCATGGCGAAGTCGGACCTCAGGGCGACGGTCTACGGCGTGCGCTACGTGGTGAGTTTCAGCGTGCTGGCCGCCGCACTGCCGCTCATCGCCTGGATCCATGGCCGGTGGGGGTTCGATACGCTGTTCTATGTGCTCTCGCTGGCCGCCGCCGCGATCCTGGCCGCGGTCTCGCTGTTGCCACGTCAGATCCCTGACGGTTCCGTCGCGATGGGAGGGGTGGCGCAGCGGGGGTAAGCGCATCGCCGGCGCCGACATCGGCGATTGGAGCAGTCCGGACCCTCCGCTCGCAGACTTAAGGCCGCCTTAACGGGAGCCCCGGTATTTTACCGTTCAGACCGCGCAGGGTGGAGCCGTGCGGTCGCGTGTCGGTGGGGGTGGCGTGGACGGAGCGGTGCAGTCTTCTGGCAGCAGCGGTGAGCCCTCCGCTGGAGGCGGCGCAGTCGTCGGCGCCAAGTCGGGTGTCCGCGGCTTCTTGCGCCGGATGCCTTGGTACAAGCGGTTTATCCTGCTCACGCCGTTCTACGCCATCGCGATCGGCGGCCTGCTGTTTGCCGTCCAGCTCATTCACTACACGATCCGTTTTCCCGATCCGCGTTCGCTTCGCATCAACGAGGCGGGGCCGACGCTGCGTATCCTCGGCCGCGACGGCTCGGTGATCGCCGAGCGTGGCAACGACGCCGACTTCATTCCGCTCGATCGCATGCCGCGCCATCTGGTGGATGCGGTGATCGCCATCGAGGACCGGCGCTTCTTCTCGCACTTCGGGGTCGATCCGTCCGGTCTCGCCCGGGCCACGCTCGCCAATCTCAGGGCTGGCCGGGCCCTGCAGGGCGGTTCCACGCTGACGCAACAGCTGGCGAAGAACCTCTTCCTGTCGACCGACCGGACGCTCGCACGCAAGCTCGAAGAACTCGTGCTCGCCGTGTGGCTCGAGCTTCGGCTCAGCAAGCGGGACATCCTGGAGCTCTATCTCAACCGGGTCTATTTCGGCGGCGGCGCCTACGGGGTCGAGGCCGCGGCGCAGCGCTTCTTCAGCAAGTCGGCGCGGCACGTTTCGATCGCCGAGGGCGCCGTCATCGCGGGACTGCTCAAGGCGCCGTCGAAATACTCGCCGTTCGCCAATCCGGGACACGCCCGGGCGCGCGCCCGCGTCGTCATCGGCGCCATGGCCGCGGCAAAGCTCATCAGTCCGATCACCGCGGCCTCTGCGAGCCAGCAGTCCGTGCGATTCGTCGAGGCCGAGACCGGCCAGCGCGGAAGCGGACTCGAGTATGCGATCGACTTCATCTTCGACGAGATGCCGCCGCTCGCCAGCGTCGGGCGACGGGAACTCGTCATCGAGACGACGATCGATCCCGACGTCCAGAAGCATGCGCAGGCGACGCTCGCGCAGACCCTCGCCCGCGACGGCATCGCCGC
>JBGSJD010000406.1:0-2826 GCA_041742195.1 Hyphomicrobiaceae bacterium | reverse complement strand
AGGCGGCCGCCGACCCCGCCAAGGGCAAGGACGCCCTCGCCGCCCAGGGCACCACCGGGTCCCCTACCGGCACGCGTTTCGGCATGGTCGCCCGGACGATGGAGGACATCGTCGACCGCGGCTACGTCATCGTCGGCTCGCCAAAGGACGTTGAGGAGCAGCTCCGCGAGGTCGCCACCAACATGAACGTCGGCCATCTCATGTTGCTCTTGCAGTACGGCAACATGTCGAAGGAACTGGCCAAGTACAATACGAGGCTCTTCGCCGACAAGGTCATGCCGAAACTGCGACCGATGTTCTCCGAGTGGGAGGACAAGTGGTGGCCGAAGGCCATGGAGAAGAGCACGCGCGCCGAGCTTCCGACCTTCTCGCCGAAGGCCGAAGCCGCCGAGTGACGGAAAGCGCCGGGGCCGCCCGTCGTGCGGCCTGGACGTGTCCCGATCCGCCAGCAATCGCCATATCGCTCGCTACTGGGAGGGCCCGGGTCCGTGTCGGAGCCGCAAACCACGACCATCGACATCAACGGCCATCCGTGCCGCGTCTGGAGCAAGGGCTCGGGCCCGAAGATCGGCTGGCTTGCCGGCTTCGGCGGCTTGCCGCGCTGGACCCCGTTCCTCGACGAACTGGCGAAGTCGCGCACCGTGATCGCCCCCTCGCTTCCGGGCACGCCCGGTGCGACAGGCCACACCCTGCTCGACACGCATCTGGACTGGATCTGCGCCGTCCGCGACATGATCGTGAAGACGGGGCTCGACGGCGCCGATCTCGCGGGCTCCTCGGTCGGTGGCTCGCTCGCCGCCGAGTTCGCGGCCATGTGGCCGCACAAGGTGCGCAAGCTCGCGCTGATCGCTCCGTTCGGCCTCTACGACGAGGCGGACCCGCCGGCGGACGTCTGGGCCCAGAAGCCCGACGATCAGCCGGGGCTGCTCTGTGCGAACCCGCAGGTCTGGAAGGACTACAAGGCGGTCCCGGCCGGCGCCAACTCGGTGGAGTGGCCGATCGAGCAGATCCGGGCGAGCGAGGCGGCAGCGCGCATCTTCTGGCCGCTCGGCAATACGCAGCTCGTGAAGCGCCTGCCGACGATCATCGCGCCGACGCTCCTCCTGTGGGGCGCCGAGGATCGCCTCATGCCGCGGAGCTATGCCGAACGCTTCGCCCGCGCCATCAAGGGCGAAACCACCATCCGGACCATCGCGTCGGCCGGGCATCTGGCCGAACTGGACCAGCCCGAAGCCACCGCCCGTGCCATCCTGGAATTCACGGCCTGAGCCGCCTCCCGAAACGCACGCCAACGTCCGCACCGCCCACGAAGGATGCCATTCCATGAAGCTCGATGACGACTCGCAAGCTTTCCTCGATCTGATCAAGAAGCTGGGACGCCCGCCCATCCAGTCCCTGCCCCCGACGGAGGCGAAGGAAGTCTTCCGTCGCGGCCGGATGGCGACCCAGCCGGACCTGCCGCAGGTGGACCGCGTCAAGGAATACGACGTCCCCGGCCCGCACGGCCCGATCCCGGTGCGCGTCTATCGCGGCGCCGGAACGGCGGACATGGGACCGCTCCCGGTGCATGTCTACTATCACGGCGGCGGCTGGGTCCTCGGCGATCTCGACAGCCACGACTGGGTGTGCCGCCGCATCGCCAACGCCGCCCAGTGCGCGGTCGTATCGGTCGATTACCGGATGGCGCCGGAGCATGTCTTCCCCGCTGCTTACGACGACAGTCTGGCGGCCCTGAAGTGGACCGCCGCCGAAGCCGGTACGTTGCGCTTTGATCCGTCGCGCATCTCGGTCGGTGGTGACAGCGCCGGTGGCAATCTCGCCGCCGCCATGGCCATCGCCTGCCGCGACGGCCATGGCCCGAAGCTCAAGGCCCAGATCCTCGTCTATCCGGCGGTCGATCTCTCCATGAGCGGAGACTACTACGGTCGCTTCACCAAGGACCTGATCCTGACCGACGAGACGATGCGCTGGTTCATCGATCTCTACATCCCGGACGCGAACCAGCGAAAGGATTGGCGCGCCTCGCCGCTTCTGGCTGGGAGCCTCGCGAACCTTCCGCCCGCGCTCGTCCTGCTGGCCGGTTTCGATCCGCTGTGCGCCGAAGGCGAGGTCTATGCCGAGAAGCTGCAGGCCGCCGGCTGCAAGGTCACCGTGACGCGGTATCCGGGCCAGCTCCACGGCTTCCTGTCGAACGGCAAGCTGTTGCCCAAGGCCAACCAGGCGATCGACGACATCGCGACGGCGCTCAAGTCAGCCTACGCCGGCTGATTGTCGCGTGCCTTATTCTCTCAGGAATGCCGCCTCCGGATCGATTTCGTCCGGGGGCGGGATGTGCGCGTTGAGCCCACGCTTGAGCATCGACATCCAGCCTTCTTCCGCCGTGTCGACGATATCGAACAGCTCGAGGTCGTGGCGGCCGATCGTGCCGTACTCTACCAGCGCCTCGAAATTGATGACCCGGTTCCAGTAGTCGCGTCCGAACAGCACGACTGGCATGACCGGGGCCTTCCCGGTCTGCTGCAGCGTCAGGATCTCGAACAACTCGTCGAGCGTGCCGAATCCGCCCGGAAACACCGCGAGCCCGTTCGCCCGCATGGCGAGGTGCATCTTCCGCATCGCGAAGTAATGGAACCGGAACGTCAGCTCCGGCGTCGAGTAGGCGTTCGGTTCTTGCTCGTGTTCGAGTGTGATGTTGAAGCCGATGCTGGGGGCTCCGGCATCGGCAGCCCCGCGATTGGCGGCCTCCATGATGCCCGGGCCGCCACCGGTGGCGATCACATTGTCCCTCGGCCCGCCGGTGACGGCTCGCGCGCCGCCGCGCTCCGA
>JBGSJD010000405.1:0-3793 GCA_041742195.1 Hyphomicrobiaceae bacterium | reverse complement strand
GACGACGACGAGCGGGTGCCGACGGTGCGGCGGCGTCTTTTGGCGACCGGCGAGCTCAGGTCATCGGGCTTCCAGAGCTACACGTTCGACGGCGAGCTGGAGGCTGCGGTTCGACGCTTCCAGGCGGCACACGGGCTCGCTGTCAACGGGCGCGTGGATCGGCCGACGATCGCGGCCATGAACGTGCCCGTGCAGGCGCGTATGGCGCAGATCAAGCTCAACTACGATCGCATCTCGAAGATGATGGAGCGGTCGGGTCCTCCCGAGGATCGCTACGTCTTCGTCAATGTGCCCGGCTATCAGCTCGAGGCGGTCGAGGGCGGCAAGGCCGTGCTTCGGCATCGCGTCATCGCGGGGCGCCCCGGGCGCGAGACGCCCGAGGTCAAGGCGTTCGTGCGGGCGCTCAATTTCTTCCCGTTCTGGCGGGTCCCGGACAGCATCGCCCAACTCGACGTGGCGCCGCGGCTGGTGAAGGAGCCCGACTATCTCCAGAAGGAACAGATCCGGGTGCTTTCGGGCAACTTCAACGGCCCCGAGATCGACGCGACGCGGATCAACTGGTCACAGTTCGACCCTAAAACGACGAAGCTCAGGCAGGATCCGGGGGCACAGAACGCACTCGGCCTGGTCCGGCTGGATATGCCCAACGAGCACGGCGTCTACATGCACGACACGCCCATGAAGCCGCTCTTCGGGCGGGCTGCCCGGGCGTTCAGCGCGGGCTGTGTGCGTGTGCAGGACGTGTTCGATCTGGCAGCTTGGCTCGGGCGTGACGAGCCGGGCATGGACCGGCGGCGCGTGGACGAGATCCTTGCCGGCGGCACGCCCGTCGACATCACGCTTGCGCGCCCGGTACCGGTCTATTTCGCCTACGTGACGGCGTGGGCCGACGCGAAGGGCAACGCCTATTTCCGACCCGACATCTACGGGCGCGATGGTCTGAACGAACTCAGCGGCGATCGTGAGCAGGATCCGGACGCGCCGCCGCCGCCGGCTCAGGGGCTCGCGCCCTGACGATCGGCTGATCCACCTTGGTTGGCATGCCTGACACGGAAAACGCCATGCCGCACCGCGGCATGGCGTTTTTCGTCGTTTCGGGAGGGGCGCTTCGGACCTAATGCGTCCAGGAGCCGATGCGGCCGAACTTGAAGTTGTCGGAGTAGCTTTTCTTCTGCGTGCGGCGCGGCGGCGGCTCGGAGAGTCGGTAGGCGATGCCGTTCCGCTCGGCGTAAGCGATGGCCTCCTCCTTCGTATCGAAGGCGAGCGTCACCTGAGTGCGGGTGTCGCGGGAGGATGTCCAGCCCATCAGCGGGTCGATCTCACGGGGGCGCTCGGGTTCGTGCTCCAGCACCCATTCCTTGGTCCGGGCCGGACCGGACTGCATGGCGGTTCGTGCGGGCTTGTAGATGCGGGCGACCATCGGTGCCTCGAGCCTTGCTGTGCTGCGGCGCTCTCCCGGGGGAGAGGCGATGTGGTCGGGGCAGAGAGATTCGAACTCCCGACTTCCTGCTCCCAAAGCAGGCGCTCTACCAGGCTGAGCTATGCCCCGTGTCTTGCTGCCTTCGTGTGCCCGCTTCGCGCGCCGCCGTCAAGACGAGCCGGCAAGCCGACGCGCGTGGCGCGACTAGCGTGCGGCCGGTGTGAACAGGCCGTGGATGACGCGATCGCCGGGCGCGAGGCCGATCCTGGCGGCCACGCCCGCCTTCAGTTCGAGGACGGCGGCAACATCACCGCGGGATGCGATCACGGACTCGGAGAACGGTTCGGTGCCGTGCTCGATGCGGTGCACGCGGCCGTCGGCCTTGATGAACACCATGTCGAGCGAGATGTAGGTATTGCGCATCCACATCGTCGCCTCCTGGGGAGGCAGGTATGGGAAGAGCATGCCGGCATTGTCGGGAAGCGAGCGGCGGAACATGAGGCCGCGGGCCTTCTGTTCGGGCGTCTCGGTGACCTCGACCTCGAAGGCGTGCTCGCCGGTCGAGGTGACGATCTTGAGCGGGTCCTTTCGCATCTCGGCCAACGCCCCGGGAGCGCCGCCGGGCACGAATGCGAGCTGCGCAAAAACAAGCAGGGCTGCGAGGATCGCAGCCCATGCCCTATTTGTCGTACCTGTGCGCCACATGCAACCCGCCACCCAAAAAGTCCAGAAGCGGGCCGGCGGCGGTCTCGACGCGTCAGTGCGCGTGCGGGAGCGTCGAGGTCAGCCCGTCGGGACGCATCTCGGCCGCCATGCAACCCTTCTCGCCCATGCCCCAGCGGACCTGAACGATCTGGCCGGGCCGAAGCTCGGTGAAGCCGAAGCGGCGCAGCGTCTCCATATGGACGAAGATATCAGGTGTTCCCTCGCCCCGCGTCAAAAATCCAAAGCCGCGGATCCGATTGAACCACTTGACCATGGCCCGCTCCCATCCGCTCTCGGCGACCACGATGACGTGGGTGCGCTGGGGCAGCTGCGAGGGGTGGATGGCCGTGCTTTCATCCATGCTGAGGATGCGGAAAGCCTGCATCCCCTTCGGCCGACGCAGGACCTGGGCGTGAACCCGGGCGCCTTCGTAGGCAGTCTGGTGGCCTCCGGCACGGAGGCAGGTCACATGCAGCAGAACGTCCGGCAGGCCATTGTCCGGTACGATGAAACCATAGCCTTTCGAAGCGTCAAACCACTTGATCGAGCCGGCGATCTCGAAGACCTCAAGACCAGCGACGTCCCCCCGAAGATCATCCTGCAACAACTCGGGAAGATCCGGAGGCAACTTCGTTGCATCCCCCATGCGTATACCCCGCTTTACTTTCTACGGTTCTGAACTCGGGTCAGCCATCAGCCCTATATGATCGCCGCCCGTCCCGAACACCTGCTGCGGAAAGATGCCCCCTCGCCGCATCGGGTGGTTCGTGACGGGCCGAAATAGCCATGTGCCGTGCCGCAATGTCCAGTCGGTTTTTTGGCGGGCTGGTGGGCCGGAGCCCCCGTCACGGGGTGTCATGCAACTGTAAGAAATGGCGCCTAGATCGTTGGAATTGTTGGTTAACGATGTGTTAAGAATATGTGTTCAAGGGCTCGTGGATTGGCTTGTGCAAAGCGGTGGGAAAAGCGGTGCCAAAGTGTGGCGGGATCGTGGCACGGGGCGGTGCGGGTGGCCAAACCAGCGAATCACCCGAGCGACCGCCGCCAGCGACCGGGCCCGTGGCCAGGGTTGACCGGTGCGCTGATTTCCGGTCGCGCATTGCACGGGGAGGGTGGTGGGCGCTAAATGAGGGCCAGCCCCAGCCCATCCCAGGAGAAACGATCATGCGCTATCTGCACACCATGGTGCGCGTCACGAGCATCGAGGCTAGCCTCGACTTCTACTGCAACAAGTTCGGCATGAAAGAGGTGCGGCGGGTGGAGAACGAAGGCGGGCGGTTCACGCTCGTCTTTCTCGCGGCCGACGAGGACGAGGGGCCGGGACGGGAGAAGCGGGCGCCGTTGCTCGAGCTGACCTACAACTGGGACCCGGAAGCCTACGGCGGCGGGCGCAACTTCGGACACCTCGCCTTCGAGGTCGACGACATCTATGCGACCTGCGACCGGCTGATGAAGGCGGGCGTCACCATCAACCGGCCGCCGCGCGACGGGCGGATGGCGTTCGTGCGCTCGCCCGACAACATCTCGATCGAAATCCTGCAGAAGGGCGAGGCCAAGGCAAAGGCCGAGCCGTGGGCCTCCATGCCCAACACGGGGGTCTGGTAAGGCGGCGGGTCGGTGTCGCCGATGGCGGACGACAGACCGGTGCTCGTGCTCGGCGGCGGGCCG
>JBGSJD010000404.1:0-3922 GCA_041742195.1 Hyphomicrobiaceae bacterium | reverse complement strand
GTGGCGCTCGTCAATGTGGGCGGCGTCGCCAACATCACCTTCGTCGGGCGGGACGGGTTGCTCGTCGCGTTCGACACCGGGCCCGGCAATGCGCTCATCGACGATCTCGTCAAGGCTGCGACGGGCGCGCCCTTCGATGGCGACGGCGCCATTGCCGCGCGCGGCACGCCAGACGCCCGCGTCGTGCACGAATTCATGATGCACCCCTACTTTGCAAAGTCGGTGCCTAAATCGCTCGATCGCAACAGCTTTCCGCCGGAGCTGATCCACGGCCTCTCGTTCGATGATGCGGTCGCGACGCTGACCGCCTTCACGGCCGAGGCGATCGTCAGGGCGCGCGAGCATCTCCCCGAGGAGCCGGCGCTATGGATCATCACGGGGGGCGGGCGGCGCAACAAGACGCTGATGTCGGCCATCGCGGCGCGGGTCGAGAATGCCGTGGTGCCGGCCGAGGCCGTCGGCCTCGATGGCGACGGCATGGAAGCCGAGGCGTGGGCCTATCTGGCCGTCCGCTCGCTCGACGGCTTGCCGCTGACGTTCCCGGGCACGACAGGCGTCGCTCGCCCGACGACCGGTGGTGTGCTCGCCAAGGCAGGTCCGGCATGACACGCCGACCATGACCGCACCCGGTCCGAGTGCCATTGCCAAAGCCGGGCGTTCGCCCGACACTTCCCCATCATCTTGGCCCATCACCTTCGCAAACCACGGGATACGTTCATGCTCATCCAGGCCGGCCAGCGCCGCATCCACTACGATCTGATCGGTAACGAGGGCGCGCCGCTCGTGTGTTTCGCGCATTCGCTGTCCTCGGATGGCGGCATGTGGGCCGAGCAGATGCGGCCGTTGTTGACCGAGGGCTGGCGGGTGCTGCGTGTCGACATGCGCGGCCACGGCGGGTCGGACCCCGTCGAGGGCGACTACACGATGGCGGCGCTCGCCGACGACGTGGTGCTGACGCTCGACGCGCTCGGCTTCGACAAGGCGCATTTCATCGGCCTTTCCATCGGCGGCATGATCGGGCAGGCGCTGTCCATCGGACACGGGCACCGGTTCCTCTCGTCCATGCTCTGCGACACGGCGCCGGGCACACCGCCCGGTGGCAAGGAAGCCTGGGGCCCGCGCATGGAGACCGTGCGCAAGGCCGGCTCGCTGAAGCCGCTCGCCGACGGCACGATGGAGCGGTGGTTCACGGATGCCTTCAAGCCGCGCAATCCGCGCCGGTACGCCGAGATCCACTCGACGATCGCGGCGACGACGGCCACGGGCTATCTCGGCTGCGCGGCCGCGATCCTCGACTTCGACTTCATCCCGAAGCTGCCGAGCGTGACGGTGCCGACGCTCGTCGTCTGCGGCGACGACGACCAAGGGACGCCGCCCGCCGGCAACAAGAAGATCGCCGAACTGGTGCCCGGCGGACGCTATGTCGAGATCGCGAAGGCACGCCATTTCCCCAACGTGGAGCATCCGGACGTGTTCAACCGGATCATGATGGAGTGGCTCGCCAGCAAGCGCTGAGCCATCGCCGGAGCCACCTACAGCCAAGGACCTTTCCCACGATGACGGCCGACCCCAACCACAAGGCGCCGCAGCCCAAGACGGCGCTTGCCTTCGAGATGCCAGCCGGTGCGACCGACTGCCATACGCATATCCACGGCGAACCCAGCGAGTTCCCCTGGTACGAGGGCCGCGTCTATACGCCCGAGACCGCGTTCCCCGAAGAAATGGCGAAGCTGCAAAAGGCCATCGGCATCGGGCGCGTGGTGGTCGTGACGCCGAGCGTCTACGGCACCGACAACCGGGTCAGCGTCTGGGGTATGAAGAAGCTCGGCTATCCCGCACGCGGCGTCGCCGTGATCGACGACACGACGAGCGAGGCGGACCTCGACCAGCTTCATGCCGACGGCTTCCGAGGCATCCGGCTCAATCTCTCGACCAGCGGCATGACCGATCCGGTCGTGGCGCGGCAGAAGCTCAAGGCGGCCGCCCAACGCATGGCCCGGCGCGGCTGGCATGTGCAGATCTTCACCTCGCTCGAGATGGTGGCGGCGCTCAAGGCCGAGATCCTCGCCTCGCCCGTGCCGGTGGTGCTCGACCATTTCGCCGGTGCCAAGGCGGCGCTCGGAACGGGGCAGCCCGGTTTCAGCGACGTGTGTGACCTGCTCCGCTCGGGGAAGGCCTACGTGAAGATCTCGGGCGCTTACCGAGCCTCGGACAAGGCGCCAGACTTCGCCGACGCGACGCCGCTCGCACAGGCGATGATCGCGGCGAATGCGGACCGGATCGTGTGGGGCACGGACTGGCCGCATCCGGATTCGCATACCGTGCCACCGATGAAAGCCACGGACGTGCGCCCGTTCCATCCGATCGACGACGGGTTGCTGCTCAACCAGTTGCCGACGTGGGCCCCCGACAGCGCGATCCGGAAGAAGATCCTGGTCGACAATCCGGCCGTTCTCTACGGCTTCTGAGCGCCGCACGAGCGGCCTACGACGGGAGACCCGCCATGCAGTCCGGAACGATGGTCTTCACGGCCATGAACCGCGTCATCTTCGGGAAGCCGGCGGCGGCGGCCCTCGCCGAAGAGGCCGAGCGACTCGGCGCGAAGAGGGTGTTCGTGCTCTCCGGCGGAACGATCAATCGCAAGACGGACGAGATCGAGAAAGTCCGTGCCGCACTCGGCGACCGGTTCGCCGGCGTGTTCGACCACATGCCGGCGCATTCACCACGGGACGCCGTCGTGGCGTGCGCGAACGCGGCCCGGGATGCCGGGACCGACCTCATGGTGTCGTTCGGCGGCGGATCGGTCACCGACGGCTGCAAGGCCGTCACCATCTGTCTCGAACACGACGTGCGCGATGTCGACGGCCTCGAGGCGTTCCGCAGCGTCGTAAAGGACGGCAAGCGGCACATCCCGGAGTTCCGGGCGCCGCGCGTGCGCCAGATCGCCGTGCCGACGACGCTCTCGGCGGGTGAGTTCAATGCGCGAGCGGGTGTCACCGACACCCGGCTCAAGCTCAAGCAGAGCTACATGAACCGCGGCATCGTGCCGGAAAGCGTCATCCTCGACCCTGCCGTCACCGTGCACACGCCCGAGTGGCTCTGGCTTTCGAGCGGGGTGCGCGCGGTCGATCACGCCGTCGAGACCTACCTCTCGATCGACGCCAACGACTACAGCGACGGAACGGCGCTGCAGGCGCTCCGCTGCCTCGGCGACGGATTGCCCCGCGTCAAGTCGGACCCGAGCGATCTCGACGGGCGGCTCCGTTGCATGATGGGGGCGTGGCTCTCGATGGTCGGGATCGTCGCGGGCACACGGCTCGGCGCCAGCCACGCCATCGGCCACATCCTCGGTGGCTCGGCAGGGGTGCCGCACGGGCATACGTCGTGCGTGATGCTGCCCTACGTGCTCGACTACAATCTCTCGGTCAACGCCGCGCGTCAGGCAGAGATCTCGACCGCCATGGGACACGCCGGGATGCCCGCCTCGGCAGTGCTGGACCGGTTCATCGCCGGCCTCGGGATGCCGAGGACGCTGCGCGACGTGAAGGTCGCGGAGGCCGATCTGCCGCGCCTCGCGCAGAACTGCATGCTGGACGACTGGACGTTCTCCAATCCGAGGAAGATCAGCTCGCCGGAGCAGGTCATGGAGATCCTGGCTGCTGCCTTTTGAACGCGTCGCATCGGCGAACGACCGGAACCCGATGCGACCCGGCCGCGTTACCCCTTCGTCAGCAAACGACGAAAGGACAACACGAATGATCAGTCGATTTGCAGGGGGCCTGTTCGGACTGGGCCTTCTCGGGCTCGCATTGGCGGCGCCGTCTCCCGTGCAGGCCGCCAGCATCGGCGTGCCGGCGATCGGTGGCACGGCATCGCAGATCGTGGACGCGCAATACAGGCGCGACCGGGCCGACCGACGGCA
>JBGSJD010000403.1:0-14998 GCA_041742195.1 Hyphomicrobiaceae bacterium | reverse complement strand
ACCGGCCAGCCTTCGATCGTGCGGCCGGCGTAGGGGGTGTAGCCGGCGTTGTCGTGGACGGTGGCGTCGCTGATCGTCGTGCGCCGCTTCGGGTCCCAGATGCAGACGTCGGCATCGGCGCCGATCGCGATCGTGCCCTTGCGCGGGTGCAGGCCATACATGCGGGCCGGCGCCGACGCCGTCCATTCGACGAACTTCTCGATGCCGTAGCGGCCCTTCGCCACCATGGCGTCGAACAGCAACGGCAGGCGCAGCTCGAGGCCCGGCATGCCGTTCGCGACTTCCTTGAAGGACGGATCAGGCCCGGCGCGCAACTTGCCGGTATCGTCGAAGCGATAGGGCGCGTGGTCGGACGAGACGAACTGGAGATCGCCGAGTTCGAGCGCCTTCCACAGCGCCTCCTGATCGGACACCTGCCGAAGGGGCGGGCTGCAGATCCACTTGGCGCCCTCGATGCCGGGTTTCACCAGATCGTCGACGGTCAGGGTCAGATACTGGGTGCAGGTCTCGCCGAACACCTTGATGCCGCGCCCACGGGCGTCGCGGATGACCGCCGCACCCTCAGCCGTCGAGACGTGATAGACGATCACGGGCTGGTCGATGAGCTCGGCGAAGGCGCACAGGCGATAGATGGCCTCGGTTTCGCAGAGCCGCGGATGATGCACGGCATGGTATTGTGGCGCGCGATAGCCGCGCTCGACCAGGCGGCGTCCCATCCAGGAGATCATGCCATTGTTCTCGGCGTGGACGCAGACCAGCGCCTTGTTCTCTCGTGCGGCGATCAGGGTGTCGAGCAGCTGCTCGTCGTCGACCTTGGTGTGCTGGTAGGTCATGAAGAGCTTGATCGAGGCGTGGCCACTCTTGACGAGCGGCGGCAGTTCCTCCTTGAGCACGGTCTCCGTCGGGTCGGCCAGGATCATGTGCAGCGCGTAATCGACGATCGTGCCCTTGCGCGCGAGCGCATGATAATCCTCGACGACCCTGGTCAGGCTCTTGCCCTTGTGCTGGGCCGCGAAGCAGACGACGGTCGTGGTGCCGCCGAGCGCCGACGAGCCGGTCGCCGTCTCGAAGGTGTCGGCATTCATCACGCCCATGCCGGAGAGCTGCTCGATGTGGGCGTGGGCGTCGACACCGCCCGGAAGGACCAGCTTGCCCCGGGCGTCGATCTCGCGCTTGCCGGCCGGCAGACCGCGCCCTACCGCGACGATGCTTTCTCCCGCAATCGCCACGTCGGCGTCGAAGACCGCCGACGTGGTGCCGACGGTGCCACCCCGAATGACGAGATCATAATCGGCCATCGCTTCTCTCCCGGCTGTCCGTGTTGCGGCTCCTCCCGATAGCATTCGCCCGCGGGGACGGCCTTGGCAAGACGGCCAGCGCCGGAACACTAGCGCCCATGGTGCAATGCTCGCTAGGCTGGCGCCAATTCCGCCCCTCATCCCGAGCCAACCCAGGAGACGTTCATGGCCAAGCCGCCATCCAACCCGTCGCGCGACGCCGTGCGCAACACGGTGCCCAAGCTGATCGACCTTTCCGAGACCGTGCTTTATGCCGACGTCTGGGAGCGCAAGGAGATGTCGAAGCGCGACCGCAGCCTCGTCACCTGTGCCGCGCTCGTGGCGCTCAACCGCACGGAACAGCTCAAGGGCCACGCCGCGCGGGCACTCGACAACGGCGTGACGCGGGAAGAACTCTCGGAGCTCGTCACGCACCTCGCGTTCTACGGCGGCTGGCCCGTTGCCATGTCGGCTGCCGGTATCATCAGGGACGTGTTCGCTGAGCGCGATGCGGCCGGAAAGACCTAGTGTAGCGCCTCTGACGTTTGGTACCCGCTTGAGGCCAGGCTCATCACCAAACGTCAGAGGCAAAAGCTACACTAGAAACATGGTCTTGCTAGTGTTCCTTTGGCGCCGACATTTGCTCGGTGCCGCGCAGCCAAGGGAAGCAAATGTCGGCGCCGGAACACTAGACCCAATCCTCATCAACGCCGAACCGGAGATCACGACATGAAAGTCGGTTTCATTGGACTTGGAACGATGGGCGCCTACATGGCGGCCAACCTCTCGAAGTATCTCGAAAGCTCGAACCACGGCCTCGTCGTCCACGACATGCGCAAGGCCTCGGCCGAGCCCTTCCTCGCCAAGGGTGCGGAATGGGCCGACAGCCCGCGCAAGGTGGCCGAGACGTGCGATGTGATCTTCCTGTCGCTGCCGGGGCCGAAGGAAGTCGAGGCCGTCTGTACCGATCCCACGACGGGCATTCTCGGTGGCCTCAAGAAGGGCGGCGCGGTGCTCGACCTGACGACGAACGCGCCGGCCATGGTGCGCAAGATCGCCGCCATCTATGACGCGCAGGGCGTCCACTTCCTCGACGCGCCGGTGAGCGGCGGGCCGACGGGCGCGCGGACGGGCAAGCTCGCGATCTGGGTCGGCGGCGACAAGGCCACCTTCGACGAGCACAAGGTGCTGTTCGACGCCTTCGCCGATCAGGCCCGCTACATCGGCGAGATCGGTGCCGGATCGGTCGCGAAGCTCGTCCACAATTGCGCGGGCTACGCCATCCAGGCCGCGCTCGCCGAAGTGTTCACCATGGGCGTGAAAGGCGGCGTCGAGCCGGCGGCGCTCTGGGAGGCAGTCAGAACCGGTGCCGGCGGTCGCTCGCGCACGTTCGACCGGCTCGCGGACCAGTTCCTGCAGAACAAGTACGAGCCGCCGGCATTCGCGTTGAAGCTCGCATTCAAGGACATGACGCTCGCGACGGAACTCGGCCGCGAACTCGGCGTGCCGATGCGCATCGCCAACATGGCCTATGCGGAGATGGCCGAAGGCATGGCGCGCGGCTGGGAGGCGCTCGATTCGCGCGTTCCCATGAAAATCCAGGCCGAGCGCGCCAACGTGAAGATCGAAGTTTCGGCCGAGCGGATCAAGGAGGTGTTCGATCGCGATCCGCCGGCGCAGGGCGATCCGAAGCGGTCCTGATCGACGGCACAACGGCGGCGGCGGCACCCTTCAACGGCTGCCGCTGTTGCCGTCGCGGCGGTCTACTTGCCGGATGGCTTGCCGGTGAACTTCGAGAACACCATGTCGGGTGACGAGCTGTTGTGGCGCGAGACCGACGTGCGTCCCGCCCAGAGGTCCGTGACGGTGCCGTTCCGGAACGCCATCACGGGTTCCTCGCGCCAGCCGTTTGCGCCGGCATCGCGGACGGCGACGCGGGCGACGTCGTTGTTGAAGTCGGTGATGTACATGGAGCGCATGGCGGCGAACGGGACGCCCGCGATCGCCTGGCTGAACGCCACGTCCAGCACGTGCCGGTTGGCCGAGACCTCGGCCATGGTCATGGTCGCCTGCCCACCGCGCTCGAACGACAGCGTGAACGTCTTCGCCTTCGGATCGAAGGCGATCTCACGCAGCTTGACGATGGGCCGGCCCTCGATCTCGACGGGGCCGACCAGGAACGACGAACCGAAGGCCGTTGCGGCTCGACCGTCCGGCGCCAGCGGGCGGATGCGCCAATAACCGTCCTGCGGATAGAAGACCAGCACCTCCTCGCCGCCCATGGGGCGGATCATCCACACCTGGACGAGGTGCAGGTTCCGCTCGACGCGGTCGCCGATGCGGACCGTCGCGGTCGAGGGGCGCCAGAACGTCGGCATCGTCCAGCCGACGACCCAGAGCGCCGGCTCCTCGTAGAGCGTGCGCCGTGTCGGCGTCTTCACGTCGCTCGCGTGGACCGGGTCGCCGGTCATGTCGCAGGCGGTCCAATCGGCCTCGAAGCTGTCGCGCTGGAGCGTGCCGATGTAGGCCGGATGGGCCGCGTCGATGCGAAAGCGCGTGACGTGGGGGGATGTGAAATTGAGGCTGACGTTGTCCTTCTCGGCGCAAAGAACGGGCTCCGAGGTGTTGGTCACGTCGACCGCGGCGCCGTCGAGCGAGGCCGCGTTGGCGCCCACCGGAAGTGCAAGCGCCAAAGATAACAGCGCCGCCAGAGCGGCCATCCGGGATGGGCGAAGGACGAACATCACGTCTCCTGAGCACAAAGAGCTTTCGCGAACCGCGCCGAGCGCTCGCCCGGGATCACGGCGCCACTGCTTCATCGAACCCGGCGCCCCACGAGCAGGATCGCGGCGATGGGGACAACGAAGCCCACCGCGACGACCACCGCCAATAGGGTCGGGAGGTTGTCGTATTGCCCGCGCTCGATGGCGAAAATCTGGTTCAGGTACTTGGTCTGCAGTTGGCCGGCCACGAGCGCCAGGTTCATGAACGACGCCATCAGCGCAAACCACGTCGCCCGCTGGGCTGGTGGCGCGTAGATCGCCGTCAAGGTCAGCAGCGGGATCATGCTGACCTGAACGAGTGGCGATTGGGCGGCGGCGTCGATCATGGCGATGCCGCGGGCAGTCAGGCCCATGGCCGGTTCGGTCCATTGGTGAACGCCATAGACCAGCATGAAGTTCGGGACCGCCAGGATCAGACCCGCAATGGTCAACCACAGAAGTACGCGGGCCACCGGCTGGCGCGTAATGGCATCGGATAGAAACCACGCGGCGAGGAGCCCGAGGAAGGCGCTGATCTCGTTCAGCCGGCCGAAGAATTCCTCGTCGAAGCCGAGCTTGTCCATGCTGAACCAGCTGTAGCCGGCGCCGACGCCCGGCACCGCCCGGAAGGCGAAGATCAGGATCGCGGCAAACGCGATGCGCTGCTTCACCTCCGGCGCGAGGTCGCGGGTCACGCGGATCAGCATGGCGACGATGACGGCCATGGAGACGACGAAGACGATCTCCTGCGCGTACGGCACCGAGGCAACGCCGATGGCGACCACGAATGCACCGAACGCGAGTCCACCACCGAGGATGCGCCAGTCGGTCGGGCGGCTCTCGCTCGCCTCGAGACGTACCAGTACGGCCCCCGACACCGAGATCACCGGGATCACGAGGCCGATCAGGAACACGGTCTCGTAGGAATAGTTCTGCGCCAGCCATCCCGCGAGGCGAGCCGTGAACAGGATGCCGAGATAGAGCGACAGCCGGCCGAGCGCCTGAACCATGCCGAGGTCGTAGTCGATCTCGGCCTTGGTGCGCGGGGTGCCGTCCGGGTTCACGCGGGGCACGACTTCCGTGCTCATGGCGTCGGCGACCACGTCCTGGAGGACCACGCCCACCACGGACAGCAACGAGGCGATGACGTAGATCGTGTCGGGACGGGCGAAGGTGAGCCAACCGCCCGCCGCGCCCGCGAGAAGCACAAGACTGACGGCGACCATACCGGCGCCGAGGAAGACGTAAGCCCGACGGCGGGAGCCTAGGATCGCCACCGTGTCGACCATCTCGCCGAACACCATCTTGATGGCCCACGGCAGGGCCAGCCACACGCCGAGCTGGGCGAGTTCGGCCGGCGAGAGCGTCAGGCCCTTCTTCTCCCAGAAGCTCTGGGCCACCGCGATGAGGCCAAGGGCTCCGTAGGCGAAGTAGACCATCAGGAGCGGGAGATAGGTCATGCGGAAGGCCCGGATCGGGGCCAGCAGCGCCCGGTGCAGCACAGCCGCAACTCCGAGCGCGGGAGCGGACGCCGCTGCGCCGGTCCCCGCGGCCTCCCGTTCTTTCTGGTCCACGCCCGAAGCCTCCCGTGTGACGTCGCCCGGTCAACCCTGACCGGGCCGTCGCCGATCGCGATCCGAACCCTTGATCAGGCGAAAACGTCGGGGTTCACCGCGTTCTCTTTCCTCGGCTGGCCGTCGAAGACAGAGAGCACGTTCTTGGCCGCCTCGACCGCCATGCGCTCCATGGCTTCGGCCGTCACGCCCGCGATGTGAGGCGAGAGTATGACGTTCGGCAGCTTGAAGAGGGGATTTTCCGGATCCGGCGGCTCGCGGTCGAAGACGTCGAGCGCGGCGGCCGGCAGCGTGCCGTCGGTCAGGGCCGCATGCAGCGCCTTCTCGTCGATGATGCCGCCACGGGCCGTCGAGACGAGATAGGCCGTCCGCTTCATGAGCTTCATGCGCGCGGCGTTGAACATGCCGACCGACTCGGGGGTCTTGGGGCAGTGGATGGTCACGAAGTCGGCACGCGGGAGGGCGGCGTCCAGATCGCTCACCGGTTCGCAGCCGGCAGCCCGGATCGTCTCCGGCTTCACGTAGGGATCATAGACGAGGACCGTCATCTCCATGGCGAGGCAGCGCTTCGCCGTGCGGGAGCCGATGCGGCCGAAGCCGATGATCAGGACCGACTTCTCGAACATGTCGACGGCGACGTACTCGGGCTTCAGGCGGTCGGCCCAGCGCCCCTCGGCGACGAGCTTCGTCAATTGGGGGCCCTTGCGGGCGAGCGTCAGCATGAAGGTCATGGCCTGCTCGGCCACGGACGGCGAATTGGCGGTGCCGGCGATCATGACAGGGATCTTGCGGGCGGTCATGCCGGGGATGTCGATGGCGTCGTAGCCGACGCCCGTGCGGGCCACCACCTCGATGCCGCCCGACGCCTCGAACTCCGCCACACCGAACGGCGTCGCGCCGAGGATCACGCCATGCACGGGGCCCTCCTTCCGGAGCAGCGCCTGATAGTCGGCGCCCTTCATGAAGTAGTTGAACGGAATGGCCTCGACGTCGCCGCGCGCCTTCAGGATCTCGATGCCGCCCTTCCCCATCGAGTCGGTGTAGAGAACCTTTTTCTTGTTGGTCGCCATGGCGTCACGTTCCTCCGGTTGTTTCTGGCCCATGAGTTGCTTCTGGCCCATGAGTAGTCTGGCCGCGCGGCCCCGCGCAAGCCGCCCGAGACCCCGGCCTCGGGTTGGTGCTGGCGTTCCGGCGCCGTGTCGGCTAGATCGTGCACCCGTGTGGCGGGTTCCGGAAGCGTTTCAGGAGTTCGGGTAGTCCATGGGGTGGGTCGAGTACTGGGACGACAAGCCCACGATCTATGTCAACGACCGCCATCGGGTAGCTCATTACCGATGCGTGGCCGATGGCCTGATCGGATACGTGGGAGCCGGCCGTCCGGTCGTGCTGGATTACGGCTGTGGCGAGGCGCTCAACGCCGACGACGTGGCCAAGCATGCCCGCCATCTCTACCTTTGCGACGCAGCCGCCAGTGTCCGCGCCGAACTCACCCGACGCTTCGCGCAGGTGGACAACATCACGGTGATCGCGCCCGAAGATCTGGCCACATGGTCGGCCGGCCCGATCGACCTGATCGTGGCCAACTCCGTCGTCCAGTACCTCGATCGCGCCGGCCTCGACGACAGCCTCGCCAGCTGGAAGCGCCTTCTCTCACCGGGCGGACGCATCCTGCTCGCCGACATCATCCCGCCGTCGGTCGGACCGCTGACCGACGCGACCGCGCTCCTGCGGTTCGGGCTCGGCGGCGGGTTCCTGATCGGTGCGTTCGTCGGTCTCGTCCGGACGTTCTTTTCCGACTATCGCAAAATCCGGGCGTCGCTCGGGCTGCAGCAGCTCGAGGAACGCGAGATGCTCGGCATCCTCGCGGAGCACGGCTTCGAAGCGCGCCGCGTGACGCCGAACCTCGGGCACAATCAGGCGCGCATGGCCTTCATCGCCACGCATGGGGGGCGAGCCCATGCTTGAGCGGACCGCCCGTCATGTCATGGGCTCCCTGCTCGGACGGTCGTTCACCTACGGCCATGCCGTCGCCGCCTTCGTGCTCATCTGGCTCGCCTTCGGCTATCCGTGGCTGAGCGGGCGGCTGACGATCCCTTACGACGCGAAAGCGCTGTTCCAGGCACAGCTGCAGTTCCTCGCCACAGCCATCCATTCCGGGCAATCGCCAGCCTGGAACCCGCATACCTTCGTCGGCGTGCCGCAGATCGCTGATCCGCAATCGCTGATCTTCTCGCCGGCCGCGCTCATTGCGCTGATCGCGGAGCAGCCCGCGTTCTGGCTGCTCGATACGTTCGTGATCGTGCTCCTCGGGTTGGCGGGGCTGGCGATCCTCATGCTGTTCCGGGACAAGGGGTGGCATCCGGTTGCTGCGTGCGTGGCGGCGCTCTGCTTCGCGTTCGGCGGCTCCGCGAGCTGGCGCATGCAGCACGTCGGGCAGATCCAGAGTTATGCCTTCTTCGCCCTCGCACTGTGGCTCCTGCTGCGCGGCCTCGATCGCCGGAGCGTGCTGTCCGGTGCGCTTGCAGGTCTCGCGGCCGGGCTCATGCTTGTCAGTCCGGACCAGGTGGCTCTGCTCGGCGCCTACGTCATGGCACTCGTGTTTGCGACGTGGGTGTGGACCGAGGCCTCGCCGCGCCGGGCCTTTTTCGCCGCGCTGCCGGTCGTGTCAGTTGCTGCGCTGGTTGCGCTGCTCGTTGCCGCCGGGCCGATCCTGATCACCTACCTGTTTCTGAGCGGCTCGAACCGGCCAACGATCGCCTACGCCGAAGCGGCGCGTGGATCGCTGCATCCGGCTTCGCTGCTGTCGTTCTTCATCGCCGACCTTTTCGGCGTCGCATCCAAATCGACCGATTACTGGGGGCCGTTCAGCGAAGCGTGGGATCCGGACGAGCTCTCCCTCTCGCCCAACATGTCACAGCTCTATATCGGCGCGCTGCCGGCCGTGATGCTGATCCGCGCCGTGTTCCAGCCCGGCGATCTCTGGCGTCCGGAGGTGCGCGGTTTCACGCTCGCGGCGGGGCTCGCCTTCGTCTATGCCCTCGGCGCCTCGACGCCTGCGTTCTATGCCATCTACCACCTGATGCCGGGAGTCGCGCTGTTCCGCCGTCCGGCCGACGCAACGTTTCTGCTGTGCGGGTTGCTCGCGATCGTCTCGGGCTACCTTCTGCATCGATGGCTGACAGAGAAAAAGAACGCTCAGGCGACGTGGCGCCCGGCCGAGGCCGCCATGATGATCGCGCTGGCGGCGATCGGCGCGCTGTTGGCGCTGCGCATGGGGAAACTCTCTGACGCCTTGATGCCTCTCCTGTTGGCGGCAGCGACCATCGGCGTGAGCTACCTCGCCCTGCAGTGGGCTTCGCACCCTCTCGTTCGCAGCAGCGTGTTTGCCGGGATCGCGGTTGCAGCCCTGGCAGGCGGCGACCTCATCGTGAACAACGGGCCCAGCGAGGCGACGGGCAAGCCAGCCGACAAGGCCCTCGAGGTGCTTCGCCCCGACACGAGCAACGACACCATCGCGCTCCTCGAGCGGATGGTGCGGCGACAGGCCGGCACGCCGTGGCGCGACCGGATCGAAATGGCCGGCGTCGGGTTCGACTGGCAGAACGCGGCTGAGGCGCAGGGTCTCGATCAGACGCTCGGCTACAATCCGCTGCGCCTTGCCGTCGTGTCGCGTGCGCTCGGCGCCACGGACTACAGCGCGGGTCCGGATCAGCGCTTGTTCAGCGCGCTGTTTCCCTCCTATCGGTGCCGGCTCGCCGACCTGCTCGGGCTCCGCTTCATCGTGAGCGCGGTACCGCTCGAACAGATCGACGAGACGCTCGGAAGCGACGACCTTCATCTGGTCGCGCGAACGCGAGATGCGTTCATCTACGAGAATCCGGGGGCGCTGCCGCGGGTCATGTTCGTCGAGACCGCGATGGCCGTCGATGCGGAAGAGGTTCTCGCGACCGGACGCTGGCCGGACTTCGATGCGACACGGGTGGTGCTACTCGACTCCAAGGATGCAATCGGGCTTCCGGTGGCCACCCCGCTCGCGCGCAACAGCGCCAAATTCCAGGTCACCGGACGGGGTGCCCAGCCCAGCCCGGCAGACGCGAGGCCGACAACGGGCAGCGCCGTAATCACGCGCTACGAGAACACCGTGATCGATGTCACCGTCACGGCCGACAAAGCCGGATACCTCGTGCTCGCCGACGTCTGGCATCCATGGTGGAGCGCCAAAGTCAACGGTCTGACGACGCCCATCCTGAAGGCCAACGTCATGTTCCGGAGCGTGAGGGTTCCGGCCGGGCGCTCAACGGTTCGCTTCGAATTCGAACCGCTCACGGGCGCTGCCGACGAACTGGGGCGGCGGCTGGCCCATCTCGCACGCGGCTGAGAGCCTCGGTGCTGCATCGGGCACACTTGAATTGCTGAGTGACACCTGTTCTCTTCGGATCTGGTTGCCCTCCGCCTCATCGGCCAAACGCCCGGACTTTCGCTCGTGACGCAGATCCGCATCGCCCTGTTTCGCGCCCTGGGCGCTGCCATCGCCATTGCCGTCATGGAAATGCTCGCTCGGCTCAGCGGCGAGCCGATGGTCCGGGTCCCGTTCGTCACCTCCATCGTGCTTGCGATGGCGCTGCCCGACAGCGGCCCCGCGCAACCCCGCGCGATTGTCGGGGGACACATGCTGTCCGCGGCGAGTGGATACTTCGCGATATGGCTTTGCGGACAGGGAGACACGGCTGCCGCCGTCGCCGTCGGGCTCTCTACGTTCGCCATGCTGGCGTCGCGGATGCTGCACCCACCGGCCGGGATCGACGGCTTCCTGATCGCGACCTACGCCCTGCCACTCGACTGGATCGTGAGCCCCGTGCTGGTCGGGGCCCTGCTGCTCAGCGGATATGCAATCATCTGGCGAACGCTCGAGGCGCGCCTTTTCCGGCCGAACGAGCGCGCGGCTGCGCCGCAACTCTGGTCGCTCGAGCGGATCAGACAGCTCGCGCGAGGTCGCCGTTGAGGCCCTTTGCGATCAGGGCACGGGTCTCCGGAATCCCATAAAGTTCGATGAACGAGCCGAAGCGCGGGCCCTGGCTCTCGCCCAGAAGCACCTCGTAGATCGCCTGGAACCACTGGCGAAGATTGTCCGCGAAGCCGTGGGACTTGCCCGCTTCGAAGACGAGGTTCTGCAGGACTTCCGACGAGGCATCGGCCGGGGCTCCGGCCAAGGCTTCGGACAGGGCCTCGAGCGCCGTCCGCTCGACATCGGTCGGAAGGCGGAACTTCTTCTGCGGCTTCACGAAGGCGTCGTAGTAGGCGATGGCGTAGCCGACGAGCTGGTCGAGCAGCGGGAACTTTTCGGGTGTGGCTTCCGCTGCAAGGCGCCGGATGAAGCCCCAGAGCACCGTCGGGTCGTTGGCGTTGGAGGCCGACACCAGGTTCAAGAGGAGCGCGAACGAGATCGGCAGTTCCGCTGCTGGTGGCGTGCCCGAGTGGACGTGCCAGACGGGATTCTCGACGCGCGCCTTTGCCTCCTCGGCGGGGAACTTCGCCAGGAACGTCAGATACTCGTCCACGGCCCGCGGAATGACGTCGAAGTAAAGCCGCTTCGCCGTCTTCGGCTTCTGGAACATGAACAACGACAGGCTCTCGGGGCTGGCGTAGCTGAGCCAGTCCTCGATCGTCAGGCCGTTGCCCTTCGACTTCGAGATCTTCTGGCCCTTGTCGTCGAGGAACAGCTCGTAATTGAAGCCCTCGGGCGGAACACCGCCGAGCGCCCGGCAGATCTTCGACGACAGGGTGACGCTGTCGATCAGGTCCTTGCCCGCCATTTCGTAGTCGACGCCCAAAGCCGCCCAGCGCAAGGCCCAATCCGCCTTCCACTGGCACTTGACGGCGCCGCCCGTGACGCTGGTTTCAACTTTCTCGCCGGTATCCGGATCGACGTAGACGACCGTCCCCTTCGACGGATGACACTCGATCATCGGCACATAGAGCACCTTGCCGGTTCGCGGCGAGATCGGCAGGAACGGGGAATAGGTCGCGCGCCGCTCCGGCCCGAGCGTCGGCAGGATGATGTCCATGACCTTGTTGTAGACTTCGAGCATGCGCACGAGCGTCGCGTCCATGCGGCCGGACTTGTAGACCTCGGTCGCCGAGAAGAACTCGTACTCGAAGCCGAAGCGGTCGAGGAACGAACGCAGCCGGGCATTGTTGTGATGGGCGAAGCTCGGGTGCGCCGCCGCGCCGCCCGCCTCGGTGAAGGGATCCGGAACGCTGGTCAACGGCGTGTCGAGGTAGCCGGCGAGCATCGCCTGGTTCGGGACATTGCCAGGCACCTTGCGGAAGCCGTCCATGTCGTCCGAAAAACAGACGAGGCGCGTCGGGCGGGCGCCGCCGGTGAGGACCTGGAACGCATGGCGCACCATGCTGGTGCGCGCGACCTCGCCGAAGGTGCCGATGTGCGGCAGGCCCGACGGTCCGTAGCCGGTTTCGAAAACGACCGTCTTGTCCTTGCCGCCTTCCATCCGATCCAGGCGCTGGATCAGACGGCGCGCTTCCTCGAACGGCCATGCCCGGGCCTCGGCTGCGACGGACGGCGGAATGGTGGTCTGGTTTTCGATCATGACTCTGAGTTCGCTCGGGTTTCGGCGGACCCTAGGTTCCAGCAGGTGGGCGCGTCAATCGCCGGTTGGCTTGTTTCGTCGCGTTTCGCGCCTATTTCTTCCCTCACGCGCGCCATCACCCACTCCCTGCAGCCGGAGCCGAAATGTCCACGACCCTCACGCCCGAGGAAGCCCTGATCTTCGCGATGGTGACCACGGCGGCGATCGACCGGCGGATCACCGAGGACGAACTCAAGCGGATCGAGACGATCGTCAAGGATCTGCCGCCGTTCCACGCCTACGATGCCGCGTGGTTTCAGCGCGAGGCGCAGGCTTGCGGACGGGTGCTCGCCGGACCGAGCGGCGTGGATCGCGTCCTCGATCTGATCCGCACGTCGCTTCCGGCGCATCTCGGCGAAACGGCCTATGTCCTCGCCGCCGAAGTGGCCGCCACCGACCTCAAGGTGAAGGTCGAGGAGGTGCAGTTCCTGGACATGCTCGCCGATCGCCTCCAGCTCGACCGGCTGGTGTGCGCAGCCCTGACGCGAGCGGCCAGAGCCCGCCATCAGCCCGTCGGCTGATCCCGTCGCGACCGGTCGACGCCATGCATTTTACCGATCAATTTTGATTTCAGACCCTCCGGTCTCCGATGTCGGTGATGGCGAACCGCGCGTGATCGCACTAAAACGCCGTCGCCGCTCCGTAGCGGCATCACCTGTGATCGTCATCGGTCTATTCGGGGGTCCTTATGTCTCGCTTGTTCAATCACGGCGTGATGGCCGTGTGCCTCATGCTCGGGCTGACGCTCGCCTACAGTCCACCAGCCTGGGCCAAGGCCGGCAGCAACGCCATCACGCAGGCTCGTGTCGCCGAGGGCGGAATCGCGCGATGCGAGGCGTCGCGGAGCGGTCAGGCACTGATCGACTGCGTGGCGGATGTCATGGAGAAGCTGGCAACCGCCGTCGATCGCGGCGAAGTGCCGGCGAAGGCGCCACGGATCATCAGTCTCGCCCGGGAGGCCGCGCAGGTCCGTGGGAAACCCAAGGCGCAGGCGCTCGGCATTCTGAGACGCGTCACATCGGTGATCCGGGGGCTGGCTTCGAAGGGCGGCGACTTCGGTCCCGCCTACAGCGCCGTCGGCAAGGCTTTCGCCCGCGCCGTCACGGCGATCGAGCGCAAGGGCTAGGCTGGTCGGCGACGGGGTTGGATCGCGGGCCTCACCGAGGCCGCGCAACCACACGGTCGACCATCTCGCGCGCTGTCCCCAGATAGCGCGCGGGATCGACGAGGTCTCTGAGGCCGGCCTCGTCGAAGTGCCGCGTCACCTCCGGCATGAGCCGAAGCTGATCGATCAGCGGCGTCCTGCTTTCGAGCGAGGCCCGGCACGCCGCATAGACCAGATCATGCGCCGCACCCCGTCCGGTATGAGGGGCGAGCGCCATCATGACGGCCTCGGCCACGATCAGGCCGCCCGTGATGTCGAGGTTGCGGCGCATGGCCTCGGGCTCGACGATCAGGCCATCGAGCATGAAGCGGGCCTGATGCAAGGCGCCGGACGAGGCGATGAACGCTTCCGGCACGGCGATCCACTCGAGGTGCCAGGGGCCGGTGGCGCGCTCGTGGTCGGTCGCCATGGCGTCCAGCAGCAGCCCGACCTGGGCGCGAACCGCCTTGGCGAGCGCGACGATCATCTCGCAGGAGATCGGGTTGCGCTTCTGCGGCATCGTCGATGACGAGCCCCGACCTTTCACAAAAGGCTCGAACGCCTCGCCGATCTCGGTCTGCATCATCAGCATGACGTCGACGGCGATCTTCGCGAGGCTGCCCGTCACCAGACCGAGAAACGCGCCGGCCTCGGCAATGCCGTCACGGGCGACGTGCCAGGTGATGTCGGGACGCGCGAGGCCGAGTTCGTCAGCGAGAAGGCCCTGCACCTCGAGCCCCTTGTCGCCGAGCGAGGCCAACGTGCCGGCCGCTCCGGAAAACTGCACGACCAGAACGCGCGGCTCGAGCTGGTCGAGGCGCTGGCGATGCCGGCGGATCATGGAGAGCCAGACGGCCGCCTTGAAACCGAATGTCACCGGCAGGGCGTGCTGGAGGTGGGTACGGCCGGCCATCACCGTATCGCGATGCCTTGCGGCGAGCGCCGTCAGCGTGACGTCGAGGGCCTCGAGGTCGGTCCTGACGAGGCCCAAGGCATCGCGGAGCTGGAGCACCGTCGCCGTATCCATGATGTCCTGGGTGGTGGCGCCCCAATGGACGTAACCGGCCGCGTCGCCGGCTCCCTTGGCAAGCTGATGGACGATCCCGACGATCGGATAACCGACGATGTCCGTCTCGGCCTTCAGTGCCGGCAGGTCGACCTCGATGGCCGCTGCGCGGCGTTCGATCTCGGCGGCGGCTTCGGCAGGGATGACGCCGGCTTTCGCCTCGGCGCGGGCGAGGGCGACCTCGACGTCCACATAGCGGCGGGCGAGCGCCTCGTCGGAGAACACGGCCCGCATGGCGGGGGTGCCGAACATGTCTCGGAAAATGGCTGAGTCGTAGACGGTCGAAGGCATCGGTTTCTCGTCGGATCAGATGTGGAGATGAGGCCGGGCGGCCAGGCTCAGGCCTCGAGGGGCTTTGCGGCCCATTCCCGGGCCCTGCGACCGGTTGCGTCGGAGATCGAGGCCAAGCCTTCCGCGCGCGCGGTATCGGCCAGATGGGCCTTGATGCGGCCGATGAGGCTCACGCCTTCGTAGATCAGGCCCGTGTAAAGCTGCAGGAGGGTCGCGCCGGCCTCGATCTTGGCCAGC
>JBGSJD010000402.1:0-2522 GCA_041742195.1 Hyphomicrobiaceae bacterium | reverse complement strand
GGCGCTGGATTGTAGCTGTAGGGGCGGGCTGGCGGCGGCGGCACGCTGTCCGGGAGATTGGATTGGGCACTGCCCCGCAACGGCTCGCTGGGCACCGGCGCCATGCGCTGGCGCGGCGCGTTCGAGTTGAAGCTGGCGCTTCCAAGATCTAGTCTGCCGAGATCGGCACTGCAACCCGCGAGAAGGGCGGCGATGGCCGCGGCCGACAGCAGGCCTGCACAGGTTTTCGTCGTCCCGCCGGACGCCGTGATACGCTGAATACTCGACATTTTTACACCTCTTACCCACCATCAGTTAACCGTGAATGGGTTAACGAGCCGTTAAGGCTGCGGCGGGCCCCCTGTGCAGCGTCTGGTCCTTGCGCGGGGCGTGTCCATCGGACGGCGTGAAGATACCAAAACTCACGCCTCCGGACGCGACGGCGGGCGCCGCCCTGCGCACTTATGGTGTGCACCAGGATTATGTGTTCAGCGGGGCTGGTTTCTGTCGCTCTTGCGGCGGAATCCTGAACGCCAGATGACTGGATGTCGCAGCAACTCGTGCGGTTCCAGACGTCAGTCGGCGCGCCGTTCGAGCTTGTCCCTGAGGTGCGCCATCACGGTCCGCTCGGTGAGGTTCATGGTGAGCGGCGTCACCGACACGAAGCCATTGTAGATGGCCCACAGGTCCGTACCCTTGTCGGGATTGGATCGTCGGATCGTATAGCCGAGCCAGTAGTAGGCGTTGCCCCACGTATCGCGCCGTTCCTCGACGCCGAGGTTCTGCTGGTCGCGCCGGCCCTGCGACGTCACCATCACGCCCTCGATCTCGTCGGGCTTCCGATCAGGGAAATTGATGTTCATGAGCACCTGGGCCGGCCACGGCTCCGCGAGCAGTGATCGGATGAGGTTCGGCGCCAGCGCGATCGGCGTCTCCCAGTGCGGATGGTCGCCGGCGGCATAGCTGTAGGCCTGCGACAGCGCGATCGAGGGAATGCCGAGCTGGGTCCCTTCGAGCGCCCCGGCGATTGTCCCCGAATAGGTGACGTCCTCGGCCAGGTTGGCGCCCCGGTTGATCCCTGAAAGGACGAGATCGGGCCGGCGATCCTTCAGGACGTGCCGGGCCCCCATGATGACGCTGTCGGTCGGCGTGCCGCGCACCGCGTAGACGCGCTCGGCGACTTCCCGCATGCGCAGCGGCTCGTTGAGGGAGAGCGAATGCCCGGCGCCCGACTGGTTCGTCTCCGGCGCAGACACCCAGACCTCGCCGTTGGGTCCCGCGAGCTCCTCCGCGATCTGGCGCAGCGCATGGAGGCCCGGAGCATCGATACCGTCGTCGTTCGTGACCAGGATGCGCATGGGGTCGGCTCCTCGGGGCTCGGTGGTCCGCGACGCGCGGCGTCGGCTAGGCCGATGCATAGCGAGCCGGCGGCCGAAAGTCACCCGCGTGTGGTGGAATGCCGTTGCGGGAAGTCTCGCTGGGTGCCCTGCGCGCGGCTGGGACCTGGTGGCGGATCTGGTGGGCGGTGAGAGGGTCGAACTCCCGACATCCTCGGTGTAAGCGAGGCGCTCTACCACTGAGCTAACCGCCCGATGTACGTCGGCTTAAGCCGTAAGGCGGTGTGTTGTAAAGAGCATCGACACCCCGTCGTGGATGCGCCCCCGTCGCGCTGTCCTCGCTCGTGACATTGTCACAGCCAGCCGGGCCTGCGAGCCCTAGGGTGGGAGCTGAGAAAGCCGGAAATCGACCAGATGGAGGTCACGATGAACGCGCGGATCACGAGCATTTCCAACCTGCAGACAGCTGTCGAGATGGAGTTGGCCGCAGTCCACCAGTACATGCTGCACGCCCATGTGCTCGAGGACTGGGGCCTTGATCGCCTGGCAGCCAAGATGCGCGAGGAGATGCACGAGGAAATGGGTCACGCTCAGGACTATGCGCGGCGCATCATGTTCCTCAAGGGCGATCCGCAACTGAAGGCGGCCAAAGTGCCCCAGCGCGCCCAGGGCCTTGCCGACATGTTCAAGACCGATCTGGCCGACGAGATGGAAGCGATCCGCTTCTACACCGAAGCGGCGCGCGCCGCCGGCGAAGCCGGAGACATCGGCACGCGCGCGATCTTCGAGAAGATCGTCCTGGACGAGGAAGGCCACCAGGCGTGGCTGGAGCTGCAACTCGAACTGCTGAAGCGGATCGGCGAGCAGGCCTACTTCGCCAAGCACATGAGCGTGGACCAGCCCGAGCCCCCCGCCGCCTGAAGAAGCGCACCTCGTGGCCCGCCATCGTCTCAGTCCATGAGGCGGCGGACGTCGGCCCTGAGGCGCGGCAGGACGTCCGTCTCGAACCACGGGTTGGCGCGGATCCAGGCGTTGTTGCGCCACGAGGGGTGCGGCAGCGGAAAGAGGCGTGGTCCTGTGTCGTGGTCCGCCTCGGGCCGGTAATCGCGGACGAGCCGGCCGACCCCTGCACGCGCTAACCTGGGGAGGTGCCAGCGATGCGCATGGTGCCCGACGAGCAGCATCAACTCGAGCCGGGGAAGCAGG
>JBGSJD010000401.1:0-7232 GCA_041742195.1 Hyphomicrobiaceae bacterium | reverse complement strand
TCAAGGTGGCGACGGCGGAGGACGTGACGGCGGCGCTCGCCTACCGGGGCGTGGCCGATCTCGTTCTCTACGACGCCATGCCACCCAAGGACGCCGACCGTCCCGGCGGGCACGGCGCGGTGTTCGACTGGCGGCTGCTCGACGGCGTCGCCAACCAACTCGATTTCATGCTGTCCGGCGGACTCACACCCGAGAACGTCGCGGACGCCATCCGGGCGACGGGCGCGTTCGCGGTCGATGTTTCGTCCGGCGTCGAGGAACGCCGCGGCGTCAAGAGCGTGCCGCTGATCCGAGCCTTTCTCGCCGCCGCGCGCGGCGCCGTGCCGGCCTGACCGGCCACCACACAAACCCCACGCGGGAGAAGCCGATGTCGACTGCCTCATCTACCGCCGCCGCCACCCCCAACAGTTTCCGGACCGGGCCGGATGAACGCGGGTTCTTCGGCCTATTCGGCGGCCGGTTCGTCGCGGAAACGCTGATGCCGCTGATCCTCGAACTCGAGGAGGCCTACGAAGCCGCCAAGGCCGATCCCGAATTCGGAAAGGCGATCGCGTTCCTCAACACGCACTATTCGGGGCGGCCGTCGCCGCTCTATCTCGCCGATCGCATCACGCGGGATCTCGGCGGGGCGAAGGTCTACTTCAAGCGGGACGAACTCAATCACACGGGCTCGCACAAGATCAACAACTGCCTCGGCCAGATCCTGCTCGCGCGGCGCATGGGCAAGACGCGGATCATCGCGGAAACCGGCGCGGGACAGCACGGCGTGGCGGTGGCGACGGTGTGCGCCAAGTTCGAACTGCCGTGCGAGATCTACATGGGCGCGACGGACGTCGAGCGGCAGGCGCCGAACGTGGCGCGCATGAAGCTGCTCGGCGCCAAGGTCAATCCCGTCACGTCGGGGGCGGGCACGCTCAAGGACGCGATGAACGAGGCGTTGCGCGACTGGGTCACCAACGTGCGGGACACCTACTACATCATCGGCACGGCGGCGGGGCCGCACCCGTATCCGGCGCTCGTCCGGGATTTCCAGTCGGTCATCGGCAAGGAAGTGCGCGAGCAGATGATGGCGGCCGAGGGACGGCTGCCCGACATACTCGTCGCGTGCATCGGCGGCGGCTCGAATGCGATCGGGCTTTTCCATCCGTTCCTCGACGACGCGAGCGTCCGGATGTACGGCGTGGAAGCGGGCGGGCACGGGCTCGACGTGGAGAACGGGCATTGCGCCTCGCTCACCGGCGGGCGCCCCGGCGTGCTGCATGGCAACCGGACGTACCTTTTGCAGACCGAGGACGGGCAGATCCTCGAAGGGCATTCGATCTCGGCCGGCCTCGATTATCCGGGCATCGGGCCTGAGCATTCGTGGCTGAAGGAGACGGGTCGCGTCGACTACGTCGTCGCGACGGACAAGGAGGCGCTCGACGCGCTCCAGTACTGCACGCGGATGGAAGGCATCATCCCGGCGCTCGAGCCCGCGCACGCGCTGGCGCACGTGATGCGCATCGCGCCGAAGCTCGACAAGGAGCAGACCATCGTCATGAACCTGTGCGGGCGAGGCGACAAGGACCTGTTCACGGTGGCCAAGGCATTGGGGATGAAGATCTGAGGTGGTGGGGGATCGACATTGGGGCGGCGCTGATGCGAATCGGTCCCGGTCAACGGTAGCCGCCCGGACGTGCAGCAGAAGCCCGTGATAACCCTGCTCCTGGTCGAGATTTCTCCCCAGCGAACACGAGGCGTGCGTCGTTCGCGATTGAGGCTGCCGATCACCTCCTGATGACATCCCTCCATTGCTCGGATGGAGGGAATCGCCCGTGAAGACTTGGCCCTATCAGCTACTAACCGGATGCCTGCTGCTCGTTGCAGGCTGCGCATCGTCGGCCGACAAGATCGGCCCCCAGTACGTCTCTTCGCTGCAGTATCAGGGGACGAACTGCGAACAACTTGCAGCCGAGGCCCAGCGCATCTCGGCACGTGTGGCGCAGCTTTCCGGCGTGCAGGACCAGAAGGCCTCCAGCGACGCGCTCGCCACGGGTGTCGCCATCGTCGTGTTCTGGCCGGCCGCGTTCCTCGTCGGCGGCAACGACCAGACGACGGCCGAGCTTTCGCGCCTCAAGGGTGAGCTCGAAGCGGTGGATCGCGCCGGGACCGAAAAGAGGTGCGGATTGCAGATCCGACAGCAGAACGCGCCCGCTAGAGGGGCCTGAGGGCTGCCGGTTGCGCCAGGGTTGTGCTGTCAACGGGCTGGATCGCGGCTGGATCGGTTGGTAGAAGCGCCGTCAGCGACATTTGCGGCGCCGTCGTGATTCGGCGCCCGACCGGACGAGAGCCATGACCGACAAAGCCGCCGCCTCCGCATCGCGCGACTGGGGGCAGACCCTGTTCCTGCCGAAGACGGACTTTCCGATGCGGGCGGGGCTGCCGCAGATGGAGCCGAAGCTGCTCGAGCGCTGGCAGCGGATCGATCTCTATTCCAAGCTGCGCGCGGCGGGACAAGGGCGGGCGCGGTTCACGCTGCACGACGGGCCGCCCTATGCCAACGGCAACATCCACATCGGGCATGCGCTGAACAAGATCCTGAAGGACCTCGTGACGCGCAGCCAGCAGATGTTGGGGTTCGACTCTAACTACGTGCCGGGCTGGGACTGCCACGGCCTCCCGATCGAGTGGAAGATCGAGGAGGAGTACATGGCCAAGGGGCGGCCGAAGCCCAACTTCAAGGACCCGGCCGCCATGAAGGCGTTCCGGGCCGAGTGTCGCGCCTTCGCCGAGCACTGGATGGCCGTGCAGTCGGCGGAGTTCCAGCGGCTCGGTGTCGAGGGCGACTGGAAGAACCCCTATACGACGATGACGTTTCCCGCCGAGGCGCAGATCGCGCGGGAGCTCATGAAGTTCGCCGAGACGGGGCAGCTCTATCGCGGCTCGAAGCCGGTGATGTGGTCGGTCGTCGAGAAGACGGCGCTGGCGGAGGCCGAGGTCGAGTATCAGGACTACCAGAGCGATATGGTGTGGGTGAAGTTTCCGGTGGTTCGCGCGAGTGCCAGCTCGCGCGTTCAAGGGAGCGTCCAAGACCCGTTCGAGCTAACAGGCGCTTTCGTCGTCATCTGGACGACCACGCCGTGGACGATCCCCGGCAACCGAGCCATCTGCTTCAATTCGAAGCTCGAGTATGGGCTGTACGAGGTCACCAAGGCCCCAGAGAATAACTGGGCCAAGGTTGGTGAGAAGTACGTTTTGGCGGACAAGCTTGCCGCTGAGGTCATGAAGGCCGGCAAGGTGGAGACTTTCGAGAGGCGTGAGACCGTACCTGGTAAGGTGTTGCGCGACATGGTCTGCGCCCATCCGCTCCGGAGCACCTTCCCCCTCTCCCCGTCCTTACGGGGAGAGGGTCGGGGTGAGGGGCAGACAAAGCTGACAGAGCCAGCGACTGCCCCTCACCCTAACCCTCTCCCCACTCAAGAGCAGGGAGCGGGGAGAGGGGACGCGCCCTACTCTTTCGACGTCCCCCTGCTCGACGGTGATCATGTGACGGACGACGCGGGCACGGGGTTCGTGCACACGGCGCCGGGGCATGGGCGCGAGGACTTCGACATCTGGACGGCGTCGACGCGCAAGCTCGTCGCCATGGGCGTCGATCCGGCGATCCCCTACACGGTCGACGAGAACGGTGCCTTCACGACGGACGCGCCGGGCTTTACGGGCGAGCGCGTCATCACGGACAAGGGCGAAAAGGGCAAGGCCAACGACGCCGTGATCAAGGCGCTGGCCGACGCCGGCATGATGGTCGCGCGTGGGCGGCTCAAGCATCAGTACCCGCACTCGTGGCGCTCGAAGAAGCCGGTCATCTTTCGCAATACGCCCCAGTGGTTCATCCACATGGACAAGGAGATCCCGTTCCTCGAGCAGGTGAGCCGTGAGCATCGCGAGAAGCTGCGGGCGCTTTCCGTCTCCACGCCCGAGCAAGCGGCTGCCCCTCACCCTAACCCTCTCCCCACTCGAGAGCAGGGAGCGGGGAGAGGGGACCAGCACAACCAGCCCATCCCGAAGACGCTGCGCGAGGTGTCGCTCAACGCCATCCGCGAGACGGAGTGGGTGCCGGCGTCGGGTGAGAACCGCATCGCGGGCATGATCGAGGCGAAGCCGGACTGGGTGATCTCGCGGCAGCGCGCCTGGGGCGTGCCGATCACGGTGTTCGTCAAGAAGGGCACGCACGAGGTGCTGGTCGACGCCACCGTCAACAAGCGCATCTACGACGCCATGTATGCCGAGGGCGCAGATGCGTGGTTCGCCGATGCGGACGGCGCGCGCTTCCTCAAGCCCGAGTACGACCCGGCCGATTTCGAGAAGGTCAACGACGTGCTCGACGTGTGGTTCGACAGTGGCTCGACGCACACCTACGTGCTCGAGGACAAGGACCATTTCCCCGGCCTCTACGGTTTCAAGCGCAAGGTCGACGGCGGGCAGGACACCGTCATGTATCTCGAGGGCTCGGACCAGCATCGCGGCTGGTTCCATTCCTCGCTGATCGAAAGCTCGGGCACGCGCGGGCGCGCGCCCTACGACGTGGTGCTGACGCACGGTTTCTGCCTCGATGAGAAGGGGCAGAAGATGTCGAAGTCAGTCGGCAACGTCACCGCGCCGCAGGACGTGATCAAGGCGTCGGGCGCCGACATCCTGCGCCTGTGGGTCGCCTCGTCGGATTATGCGGACGATCTGCGCATCGGGCCGGAAATCCTGAAGACGTTTTCCGACAACTACCGGAAGATCCGCAATACGTTGAGGTGGATGCTGGGGACGCTCGCGCACTTTTCAGTGGCGCCTTCGGATGCCCACACGGCATCCGGCGCGTGGACACTCGCGCCTTCGGATGCCCGGCTTTCAGGCGGCCCTTCGGATGCCCACTCCGCATCCGGGCCAGCACCCGGCGCGTTAGTTGCGCCTCCGGATGCCCACACAGCACCCGGCGCGATGCCCGAACTCGAACGGCTCATGCTGCACCGGCTGGCCGAGTTGGATGGCATCGTGCGCAAGGCCTACGCCGAGTACGACTACAAGCGCGTCGTGGCGGTGCTGTCGCAGTTCATGAACACGGAGCTCAGCGCGTTCTACTTCGACATCCGCAAGGACGCGCTCTATTGCGACGCGCCGTCGTCGGCGAAGCGGCAGGCCGCGCTTTACACGGTCGAGCAGATCTTCCGCTGCACGTGCGTGTGGCTGGCGCCGATCCTGTCGTTCACGACGGAAGAGGCGTGGCTGGCGCGATACGGCGACGACGACGGGCGCTCGGTGCATCTCGAGACGTTCCCGGTCATTCCGGCCCACTGGCGCGACGACGCGCTCGATCAGCGCTGGGACAAGATCCGGCGTGTACGGTCGGTGGTGACGGGGGCGCTCGAAATCGAGCGGGCGCAGAAGCGCATCGGCTCGAGCCTCGAAGCGGCGCCGCTCGTCTACCTCGCCAGCCAGGACATGCTCGACATGCTGGCGGACGTGGATTTCGCGGAGGTTTGCATCACGTCCGGCATTGCGCTGACCGTGGACACGGGGCCCGAGGGCGCGTTCACGCTTCCCGATGTGGCCGGCGTCGCCGTGGTGCCGCACCGCGCGGCCGGGCAAAAATGCGCGCGCTCGTGGCGGTTCACGATGGATGTCGGCAGCGACCCGGCCTATCCGGAGCTGTCGGCGCGCGATGCGGCCGCCATGCGGGAGATCGACGGCACGGCGGCGTGAGCGTGGTTCCGGAGGCGATGTGGGTGGTGTGGGGCTGCCCCTCACCCCGACCCTCTCCCCGCACGCGGGGAGAGGGGGAAGAACCGGGGTGCGTCAGCTTCCACATGCGGGGAGATGGCGCAAGGGGCGCGCGGGGTGTGCGTGTGGGCAAGGCGGCCATGTGTGAAGGCCCCGGAACTTCGCCCGCCTTCCGGCGGGCTTCGTCCGGGGACGCAAGATTGGTGAGGGCCGTGGCGAGGCGGTGTGAGGGCGGACGCACGTGGGTCCCGCCTTCGCGGGGATGACGCTGTGACGGGCAGTCTTGAGCGAGGTGGCGGCCGATGCGGACGATCACGGGCGATCTGATCGTGCTCGCCAAGGCTGGGGCGTTCGACGTCATTGCACATGGCTGCAACTGCTTCCACACCATGGGTGGCGGGATCGCGGCGCAGATCCGGCAGCACTTTCCCGAGGCGTTCGCGGCCGACCGCGCGACGCCCTACGGCGCGCGGCCGAAGCTCGGGACGTGCTCAGTCGCGACGGTGAAGGTAGCCGGCGGGCATGACCTCACGATCGTCAACGCCTATACGCAGTTCGAGCCGAGCGGCGGATCAGGCGGGATCGACGTGGACTACGGCGCGGTCACCAAGGCCATGGCGTGGATCGGCGCGCACTATTCGGGCAAGCGGATCGGGCTGCCGATGATCGGCGCGGGACTCGCGGGCGGCGATTGGGCGACGATCGAAGGCCTCATCGGCCAGGCGCTCGGCGGCGAGGACGTGACGATCGTCAGATTTGGCGGGGGAACATGACCGGGACAGACACGCGCCAGCCGGCGACGGGATGGCTCTGGGGCCGATACTCGGGGCTCGGGCTCGCCATCATCGCGGGGACGTTCATCGCCGATCAGGCGAACAAATGGTGGATGATCCACGTCTACAAGATCGCCGAGCGGGGACGGGTGCAGGTGACGCCGTTCCTCGACCTCGTGTTCGTCCTCAACAAGGGCGTGTCGTACGGGCTCCTCACGGGAACGGGGCCGTGGCTGCTCACGGGCTTCGCCGTGCTGGTCTCGGTCGCCATGTGGGTGTGGCTTTCCAACACCGCCACCAGCCGCATTCTCGCCATAAGCCTGGCGCTGATCATCGGGGGTGCGCTCGGCAACGCCGTGGATCGGGTGGTTCTCGGCGGCGTTGCCGACTTCTTCTCGCTGCATGCGTTCGGCTTCTACTGGTATGTGTTCAACATCGCGGACGTGGCGATTGTTGTGGGAGTGATCGGGCTTCTGTATGATTCCTTCTGGACGAGTCGCCATGACGCCTCGAATGCCGCATAGACGGCACGGGGCGCGCGACAGGGGATAGAACGCATGATCGACCATCGCCGGGTTTCCTCGAGCAGGTTCGGGCGCGCAACCGTCGTCGTCGCCGTGCTGGCGCTGACCGGCTGCGGCGGGATCGACGGTGTGGAACTCAACGGCAAGGTGTTCGAGGCCGTCGGGCTCACGGGCGCGCTCGGCAAGA